>CAVKCU010000001.1:0-24871 GCA_963654645.1 Clostridiales bacterium
TGGGCGGTGCTGCCGTTATGATGTTCTCTTCCATCGTGGTCAGCGGCATCCAGCTGATCACCAAGGAAAAGATGACCCCGCGCCACCTGACCATCGTGTCTGTGGCACTGGGCGTGGGCTATGGCATGGGTGCCAACAGCGGCATTCTGGCACAGGCTCCGCAGGTCCTCCAGCTGATCTGTGGCGAGTCCGGCATCGTTCCGGCTGCTTTTGTGGCGATCCTGCTGAACGTGCTGCTGCCTAAGAACGATATGGCAGAGTAAGAAGCCGTTTTTATAAGCATTGAATTCCGCTTACGAAAACAGCTTCTAAACTTCAGCTTTTTTGCCGGGCAAGGGCTTCCAGCTGCTGCAACGCCTGCGGGGTGTCTGCATCCAGCAGCTCTGCGCTGTCTGCAATACAGACTGTGCGTACCTGCGCAGGATGCTTTTTAAGCAGCACATTGCCGCCTTTGTTTTCCGGCAGGGTGAGCAGTTCCGGAAAGAAGCTGCTTCCAAACAGAACGGGACTTCCGACAAGCGGCGCCGAGTCGTTATCGACCACGGCACCCAGACGGAAGATCTCCCGTTCTGTTTCTTTTTGCCATTCTGTGGAGGACGGTTGCTCTCGGCAGAAAATCTTTATCATGGCTTCTACCGTCTCCCGGCGCAGCAGGGGCTGATCCCCGGGCAGAAACATACAGCCGTCAAGCTCCGGCAGCTGTTCCAGCAGCGCCGAAAGCCCAAGCCGGACAGTGTCGTTGCGGCCTGGAAGGCTGTGCAGCAGCACCGGGAGGCCCTGCGCCCTGCACAGCGCCTGCACCTCCTCCGAGCGGGTCACCACGATGCGGGCGGCGATACAGGGTGTGGCGGTAGCGGCAAAAGCCCGGCAGAGCATGGGCTGCCCGCAAAAATCTGCCAGCAGCTTGTTTGTGCCAAAACGGCGGCTCAGCCCGGAAGCCATGATCACACAGCCGACCGTAAGCGACTTCTTCATACAAAAACACTCCTTCAGCAGCATTTTATAATAGTATTATACCGAAAGCTGTGCTAAAATAAAAGCAGAGATATCGCAGCGATAGAAAAGAGAGGTACTGCACATGATGACGATCCGAGAATATAAGCGGGCAGAAAGTCTGGAGGAAGCATGGCAGCTGAACCAGAAAAAGCCAAACCGCATTTTGGGCGGCATGATCTGGCTAAAGATGGAAACCATCAATGTCGGCACCGCCATCGACCTTTCCGGTCTGGGACTGGATACCATTGAAGAGACCGAGGATGGCTTTTCCATCGGCGCTATGGTCACCCTGCGCCAGCTGGAACAGCACCCGGGGCTTGCCGCCTACACCCACGGCGCTATGCGGGAGGCTGTGCGCCATATCGTGGGCGTGCAGCTGCGCAATTTGGCGACCGTTGGCGGCAGCATTTACAGCCGGTTCGGCTTTTCGGATGTGCTGACCATGTTCCTTGCCATGGATTGTGATGTAGAGCTGTACAAGGGCGGCATTATGCCGCTGCAGGAATATGCCCAGCGCCCCTATGACCGGGATGTTCTGGTGCGGCTGATCGTAAAAAAGACACCGATGCAGCTTTATTACCAGTCGGTGCGCAACAGCCAGACCGATATCCCGGTGCTGACCTGCGCCGCCGCCCGGATGGAGACCGGCGATTACCGCATCGTCATTGGTGCGCGTCCGCTGCGCGCCGTGCGGTTCGAACTCCCGGCAGAGCTTACTCTTGCGGCGGAACAGCTTGCCGCACAGTTTGCCGAAAGCGTAAAGACGCAGATCGTTACCGGCTCCAATATGCGCGGCAGCGCCGAATACCGTAGGCATCTGGCGGGCGTGCTGACAAAGCGCGCGGTGCTGGAGCTGGAACAGCGTAAAATGCAGGAGGAAAAGTAAATGCAGATCACACTTACCTTGAACGGCATCCGGGTATCCGAGGAGATCGCCCCGGACATGCTTTTGATCGATTTTGTCCGTGCACACGGCTGCAAGAGCGTCAAGCGCGGCTGCGAGACCTCCAACTGCGGTCTGTGCACCGTGTTTATGGACGATAAGCCGGTGCTGTCCTGCTCCGTGCTGGCAGCCCGCGCCGATGGGCACAAGATCACCACGCTGGAGGGCTTGCAGGAGGAAGCCGCCGAGTTTGGTGCCTTTATCGCAGATCAGGGTGCAGAGCAGTGCGGCTTCTGCAACCCGGGCTTTATCATGAACGCGCTGGCTCTGTTCCGGGAGCAGCCGTATCCCACTGAAGAGCAGGTGAAGGAATACCTTGCCGGAAACCTGTGCCGCTGCTCTGGCTACGAGGGTCAGCTGCGCGGCATTATGAGCTTTCTGGCATGGAAAAAGCAAAAGGAGGGCGCACAGTGAAAACCGTCAACAAACCGTTCCGCAAAAAAGACGCGATGCAGCTGGTCACCGGTCAGCCTGTCTATATGGATGATATCATCCCGCAGGACTGCCTGATCGTCAAGCTGCTGCGCTCGCCCCATGCAAACGCCATCGTCCGCAGCATCAACACCGCCGTTGCCAAAAAAGTGCCCGGCATCGAAGCCATCTTTACTTGGGAGGATGTACCGCAGGATGCCCGCCGCTACACACAGGCCGGTCAGACCTACCCGGAAGCCAGCCCCTACGACCGTCTGGTGATCGACCGCCATGTCCGCTTTGTGGGAGATGTGGTGGCTATTGTAGCCGGTAAAGATGAAAAATGCGTAGACAAGGCGCTGAAACTTATCAAGGTGGATTATGAGGTGCTGGAAGCCGTGCTGGATTTTCACACCGCAAAGGATAATCCTATTCTTGTGCACCCGGAGGACAACTGGGAGAGCCTTGCCCCCGTGGGTGCCGACAACAAGCGCAACCTCTGTGCCCATGATGCATGCGGCAGCGGAGATATCGACGCTGTGCTGGCTGGGTGTGATGTGGTCATCGACCATGTGTACCACACCAAGGCCTGCCAGCAGGCCATGATGGAGACCTTCCGCACCTATTGCGCCATTGATACTTACGGGCGGCTGAATGTGCTCAGTTCCACCCAGATCGTATTCCACGCCCGCCGCAACATCGCCAATGCGCTGCACATCCCCAAATCCATGGTGCGTGTCTCCAAGCCGCGCATCGGCGGCGGCTTTGGTGCAAAGCAGACTGCCGTCAGCGAGGTGTACCCGGCCTTTGTGACCTGGATGACCAAAAAGCCCTCCAAACTCATCTTCAGCCGGGTGGAAAGCCAGACGGCTTCCTCGCCGCGCCACGAGATGGAGATGCACGTCCGTCTGGGCGCTACCAGAGACGGCATCGTGAAGGGCATCGACCTGTACACCCTGTCCAACACCGGTGCTTACGGCGAGCACGGCCCCACTACTGTGGGTCTGTCTGGGCACAAGTCCATCCCGCTGTACGGCAAGGCCGAGGCCTTCCGCTTTGTCAGCGATGTGGTGTATACCAACCACATGTCTGCCGGTGCATACCGCGGCTATGGTGCTACGCAGGGTCTGTTTGCAGTGGAATCTGCCGTAAATGAGCTGGCGCATAAGCTGAACATGGACCCTATTGTGCTGCGCCTGAAGAACACCGTGCAGGAGGGCGATGTGATGCCCGCCTACTACGGCTCGGTAAATACCAGCTGCGCGCTTGACCGGTGCGTGCTCAAGGTGCGCGAGATGATCGACTGGGAGCACAAGTATCCCGCCCGGGATATGGGCAACGGCAAGATCCGTGCCGTGGGCATGGGGATGGCGATGCAGGGCTCCGGTATCTCCGGTATGGACGTGGGCAGCGCTACCCTCAAGCTGAACGATGACGGTTTCTATACCCTGATGATCGGTGCAGCCGATATGGGCACCGGCTGCGACACCACGCTGGCGCAGATCGCCGCCGAGGTGCTGGACTGCCCGCTGGATAACATTACCGTCTTTGGCGCGGATACGGATTCTTCGCCCTACGATTCCGGCTCCTACGCTTCCAGCACTACCTATGTCACTGGCAAAGCCACCGAAAAGTGTGCCATGAAGCTGCGGGAACAGATCTGCAAGCTGGGCGCAGAACTGTTGGAATGCCCGGCAGATGCCGTGGAGTTTGACGGCAAGGTCGTATTTGAAAGCTCTGACCCCACCCGCCAAAAGACCCTGTCCGAGATTGCCTATGCGGCGCAGTTCGGTCATAAGATCCCGCTGGAATTTACCGAGACCCACACCTCGCCCTTGTCTCCGCCGCCGTATATGGCGGGCGCTGCCGAGGTGGAGGTAGATACCGAGACCGGAGAAGTGAAAGTGCTGGAATTTGACGCCTGTGTGGATTGCGGCACGCCCATCAACCCCAACCTGACCCGTGTGCAGGCCGAGGGCGGCATTTTGCAGGGCATCGGTATGACCCTGACCGAGAACATCACCTACGACAGAAACGGCTACCCGGAGGAAAACTCTCTGTTCCAGTACAAGATCCCTGCCCGCAACGATATCGGCCGCATCCATGTGGAGTTTGAGAACAGCTATGAGCCCAACGGTCCCTTTGGTGCAAAGTCCATCGGCGAGGTAGTCATCAATACGCCGCTGCCAGCTATCTCGGACGCCATCTACAACGCCATCGGCACCCGCTTCTATGAGCTGCCCATCACTCCGGAGCAGATTGCCATGGCAGTTGCGGCTAAGCAGTAAAGGCAGATGCTGAATGAAAAAGAGCTCCCGTTTCTGGCAGAAAAGGGGCATATTGTTTCTGTAGTAGGCGGCGGGGGCAAAACCACCCTGCTGTATGCCATGGCAGGTCACTGCGCCCGCAAATGCTGGCGGGTGCTTGTGACCACGACCACTCATATCCGTCAGCCTGTTGCCTGTTATGCACCGGATGACGCAGCGCTTGCCGCCTTATGGCAAGCGGGTCACTACGCTGTGGTTGGTACTCCGGCAGAAAATGGCAAGCTGACCCTGCCGCCACAGCAACTTTTGTACCAGATGGCACAGGCAGATGCGGTATTTATAGAGGCAGACGGTGCAAAGCACTGCCCCTGCAAAGTCCCGGCGGCGCACGAGCCGGTGCTGCTGCCCCAAAGCGATATTGTTTTGGCAGTGGCAGGGCTTTCTGCGCTGGGCAAGCCATTGCGGGAGGTCTGCTTCCGCTATGAGACCATCCGTCCACAGTTTTTTTCGGCTGCGCCGGATGCACCTCTTACGCCGCCCATGCTGGCACAGCTGCTTACAAGCACGCAGGGCGGCCGCAAGGCAGTGGGTGACCGGCAGTTTTATGCCGTACTCAATCAGGCCGACACGCCGGAATTGCGCCAGCAGGGCATACAAATACAACAGCTTTTGCGTCAGCAGGGGATACCCTGCGTGCTGACGCATTTTAAAGAGGAAGAACGTGCATGAGCAAGGAAGATAAGATCGTATTCTGTACCGGGGGCGGCTGCACCGCAAAGCTGGGTGCCGGGGTGCTGAGCCGAATTCTGGAAAAGCTGCCCCGGGGCGAAAAAGACCCGGATCTTCTGGTCGGCTACGACAGCCGGGACGATGCCGCAGTCTACCGCATTACAGACGACATTGCACTGGTGCAGACTGTGGACTTTTTCCCGCCGATGGTGGACGACCCCTATACCTTTGGGCAGATCGCAGCTACAAACGCCCTGAGCGATGTCTACGCCATGGGCGGCGAGGTAAAGACTGCATTAAATCTGGTCTGTTTCCCGGAGGATATGGACTTGAACGTGCTGGGCGAAATTTTGCGCGGCGGTGCCGAAAAGGTGGCAGAAGCAGGCGGCAGTCTTGCAGGCGGACATTCCATCGCGGACAGCGGGGTAAAATACGGCCTTTCCGTGACCGGCCTTGTAGACCCGCACCGGATGTACACGAACGACACCGGCGTGCCCGGCGATAAGCTGGTATTGACTAAGGCTTTGGGTGTGGGGCTGCTGTGCACGGCAAACCGTGTGGGCGAAGCCGCCCCGGAGGAAATGGAAGCCGCCATCCACTCTATGACCACCTTGAACAAAACGGCGGCAGAGATCAGCCGCAAATACCGCGTCCATGCCGCCACGGATGTGACCGGCTTCAGCTTTCTGGGACATCTGCACGAGATGATGGGTGGCAAACTCTCTTGTATCATCCACGCAGATGCCGTGCCGGTGCTGCCGGGCGCAGAAAAAGCAGCGGATGCGTTTTTGTACACCGCCGCCGGGCAGCGCAACCGCAACCATACGGGGCCGTTCGTCCGGTTTGAAAACGTAAGCTTCGCCATGGAGGAGGTCTTGTTCGACCCGCAGACCTCCGGCGGGCTGCTGCTGGCGGTAGACCCGGCGGATGCAGCGGCACTGGAGCAGGAACTGCGTGCCGCAGGTCTGCCTGCAAGCATTGTGGGAGAGATCCTGCCCAAGCAGGAAATCGAAATTACTGTAACAGACAAATGAGAGGAGTAATCAGCATGGCTGAGTTTATTAAAGTAGATGCACTGGGTGATGCCTGCCCGCTGCCTGTTGTCAAGGCAAAAAAGGCAATTTCTGAGCTGCAGGGCGCGGGACAGGTGGAGGTACTGGTGGACAATGAGATCGCCGTACAGAACCTGACCAAGATGGCACAGCAGAAGGGCTATCAGTACAGCGCGGAAAAGCTGGAAGAGCGCAAATACCGTGTGCTGTTCACGCTGGGAGAAGCAGCAGGCACCCCGGCAGAGGAAACTTCCGTCTGCACACCGGATGCCCGCACCGATACGGTGGTGGCTATTTCCGCTGCCGTTATGGGCGATGGCAGCGAGGAACTGGGCAAGACCCTGCTCAAGGCCTTTGTATTTGCGCTGACCCAGCAGGACAAGCTGCCCAAGACGATCCTGTTCTATAACGGCGGTGCGGCGCTGACCTGTGAAGGCTCTGCCATGCTGGAAGATCTCAAGGCGCTGGAAGCACAGGGCGTGGAGATCCTGACCTGCGGCACCTGCCTGAACTTTTACGGCCTTACCGAGAAGCTGGCTGTGGGCAGCGTGACCAATATGTACACCATTGCCGAAAAGCTGACGCAGGCCGGGAACGTGGTAAAACCGTGATCTATCTGGACAACGCAGCCACCACCCTGCATAAACCACCGCAGGTGGAGCAGGCTATTCTGGAGGCACTGCACACGGCAGGCAACCCCGGACGCGGCGCACATGAGCCCACCCTTCACGCCGCACGGATCGTGCTGGATACCCGTCTGGCGCTGGCAGAGCTTTTCCATGCGCCAGACCCCTCCTGCATTGTTTTTGCCGCCAACGCGACCATGGCACTGAACACGGTGCTGAACGGCGTGCTGCATCCGGGTGATCATGTCATCACAACAGTATGCGAGCACAACTCCGTTCTGCGTCCGCTGTACCGGCTGCGGGCGCAGAGGGTAGAGGTCTCCTTTACCGGGGTGGATGACGCTGCACGGCTTTGCTACGACCAGTGGGAAGCCTTGCTGCGCCCCACGACCCGGGCACTGGTGGTGACAGGGGCTTCCAACGTGACCGGCAACGGCACCGACCTTGCCCGCGCAGCGGATTTTGCCCACCGGCACGGACTGTTGCTGATCGTGGATGCAGCGCAGACTGCCGGTGCACAGTCCATTGATGTGCAGCAGCTTGGCATTGACGCCCTCTGCTTTACCGGGCACAAGGCGCTTTTGGGACCGCAGGGTACTGGCGGTGCTTATGTACGCCCCGGGCTACAGATTGCGCCGCTCCTTGTGGGCGGCAGCGGCGTGCACAGCTTTGACGAAGCACACCCTTTACAGATGCCTACTGCACTGGAGGCCGGCACGCTAAACGTGCATGGCCTTGCAGGGCTGTGTGCCGGGGTGCGCTGGCTGCTGGAGCAGGGCATAGAACGCCTTGCTGAACGGGAAAACGCCCTTGCCCGCCTGTTTTATGAGCAGGTGCGTACTGCGCCGGGCGTAACGGTATACGGTGATATGACCATGCAGCCCCGTGCACCCATTGTAGCACTGAACATCGGACAGGAAGATTCTGCCCGGGTGGCAGATATCTTGTGGGAGGACTACGGCATCTGCGTGCGTGCCGGGGCGCACTGCGCTCCGCTGATGCACAAGGCCCTTGGCACGGTCGAGCAGGGCGTGGTACGGTTCAGTTTTTCTCATTTTAATACGGAGCAGGAGGTGCAGCAGGCGGCGCAGGCAGTTTGCGCACTTGCCCGGGAGCTTTTATGCGAATAAAACGAAGCTATATCGTGCTTTCCTTCCGTACCACCTTAGAAGCTATGGAGTGGGAAAAGCAATGCCATATCCGACAGGTGCCCGGGCGGCTGATTCCGCTGCCGCGTGAGATCTCGGCAGGGTGCGGGCTTGCATGGCGTATGCTGCCGGAGGACTGGCAAAGCTGGCAGGCAGAACTGGACCAAACACGGTTTGATAAGGTAACGCCTGTGGAGCAATAACAGAGGGAGAGAAACACCAATGAACAGACAAACGCTTGCAGACGTTCTGCAAGATACAAACCAGACCGGCAGCTATACGCTGGCTACCGTGCTGGAAGGCGCAGAGATAGGCAGTCAGCTGCTGCTGCGGGACGGAGATGCCCTGTGGCAGACCCCGAGCGCCGGGCTTTTGCAGCGTCAGCTTGCCGCTTTGCAAGACTGTACCGCTACGGGCTTTCTTACACTGGACGGGCAGCGTGTATTTGCCGAGCGTTTTGGTGCAGTGCCCCAGCTGGTGGTCTGCGGCGGCGGTCATGTGGCTGCTGCCCTTGTAAAACAGGCAAAGCTTCTCGGCCTGCCGGTGCTTGCCATAGATGACCGGGAAGAATTTGCCCAGCAGCTGCGCGCCGCTGGAGCGGATACCGTGCTTTGCGCCCCCTTTGCACAGGCGCTTCAGGACGTGCCCGGCGGAGCAGAGACCTATTTTGCGGTGCTGACCCGCTCCCACACCTTTGATCTGGACTGCCTTACCCTGATCCTGCAAAAGCCTGCGGCCTATGTGGGCATGATGGGCAGTCGTGGCCGTGCCGCATTGGTGCGCCGTCAGCTGTTGGAGGCCGGGTTGGACAGCCAGCGCGTGGAGTCGCTCTGCGCACCCATCGGCCTTGCCATCGGGGCGCAAACGGCTGCGGAGATCGCACTTTCCATTCTGGCGCAGATCGTGCAGGTCAAAAATGCCCGCCCCCAGACCGAGGGTTATCCTATCGCATTGCTGGATGCAATGGTGCAGGCAGAAAGTGCCCGCACTCCGGCGGTGCTGGCGACCATCGTTGCACGGCATGGTTCCACCCCGCGGGATGTGGGCGCAAAAATGCTCATTCTGCCAGATGGCAGCACGGTTGGCAGCGTGGGCGGCGGCATTATGGAGTATTACACGGTGCAGGCTGCCCGGAAGATGTTGGCACAGGCTGCGCCCGCCCTGCAGTGCTTACAGCTTTCGGCTGACGGAAAAAATGAGGACGCGGCCATTGCTGCCTGCGGCGGCTCTATGGAGGTGCTGTTGCAGACACTTTGTTCCGGGGAGGAAACGAAATGAAAAAGGACGCTTTGATCATCGTGCGCGGCGGCGGCGACCTTGCCACCGGTACCATCCACCGGTTGTGGAGCGCCGGGCTGCGGGTGCTGGTATTGGAAACTACAAAACCCGCAGCCATTCGCCGTCAGGTTGCCCTGTGTGAAGCAGTGTATGAAGGCGAAGCCACGGTCGAAGGGCTGCGTGCTGTCCGCATTGAAGCGTTGGAGCAGGCGCAGTCCGTCTGGGTGCAGGGCGCTGTTCCGGTGCTCGTGGACCCGGAGGGAGCTTGTATTGCCCGGGCAAAGCCGGAGGTCGTAGTGGACGCCATTCTGGCCAAGCGCAACCTTGGCACCCGCCGGGATATGGCACCGCTTACCATCGCCCTTGGTCCCGGCTTTGTGGCCGGGCAGGACGTAGACGTCGTGGTGGAGACCAAGCGCGGCCACCGGCTGGGCAGGATCATCCGGGAGGGGAGCGCAATCCCCAATACCGGCATCCCCGGCGTCATCGGCGGGTACGGTGCAGAGCGGGTGATCCATGCACAGGCCGCCGGTGTTTTTATGAATGTGCGTAAAATCGGTGATCTTGTGGAGAAGGGTGCGACCATTGCCACTATCCGAACTCAGGAGGGGGCGGATATCCCGGTCACCGCACAAATTTCCGGTATCCTGCGCGGACTGCTGCGCAGCGGCTATCCGGTCACACCGGGTTTTAAGATCGCGGATATCGACCCTCGGCAGGAAGAGCTTTCAAACTGCTTCCTGATCTCGGATAAATCCCGCTGTATCGCCGGCAGTGTACTGGAACTTGTTTGTGCGCAGATGTGGCAGTAAAACCTATATAAAAATAGCCCCTGCCGTTTTGCGGAAAGGTCTGCAAAGCGGCAGGGGTTTTATGGTTCTATGTTAGTTGCGGTAGCAGCGATCCTGCCCCACAAGCCAGTTTTCGCACAGGCGCTGGGCTTCCTCAAGACTACGGCTCTCGCAGTCAAAGAAAGCACCGCGCATAGAACAGTAGGAGTAGTGCACCTTAGGAACACCGTTGCCGTCCTTGAAGCGCTCGTACCGTTCTTCGCCGGGCATCAGAAAAAGTTGTTCCATGGTTTCTTCTCCTTTGTGTTCAAGCAGTCCAAACGGCCGCCGGGCGGCGGCACACAACGTTTGTTATTGTATCACGATGGAGAAAGGTTTGCCATTGTCTTTTTATCCAAAGATACGCCGCTTTTTTCTCTGCGGTTGTGGCGAAGAGGGACTTGACAAATCATTCATGCAAACTGCGTTCCTTTTCCAATGCAGCTTTCATGCCGTGGATACGCCCCAGTGCATAGGAGAGCATCGCTGCGCACAACAGGTTCAGCCAGCCGTAGCGAGCCTGATTCAGAGAGTTCGTCACGCCTATAATCAAATTTGCCAGACAGAGCAGGGAAAGCATCCGATCGATGCGGCTCAGATGTGTCAGGCGGGAGTCGATATCCGAGAGCAGTTCAAAGCTGCCAAGCTCCGCTTTCCGCCGGAAGTACACCCAGTTGACGCAGCCGCCGATATATTCCGCACCCAGCTCCTTTACAAAAGCACGGTAATCGCTGCTAGGGTTCATCTCCAAACGGATGATATACTCGCCCGGTTCGCAGCGCACAAAGGTATAAAAGGAAAACCCGGTATTGTCCAGTACCCAGCCCTCCTGCGCCATCTCATTCAGCCAGCGCTCTTCTTTTTCAAAATCCCACACAAAGAAAAGCTTGAAAACGGTTTTCTTCTCCTTCATAAGGCTTCCTCCTTCAGGATGCTCTCACCATTTGCCACAAGCTGCTGCAAGCGGGCAAGCTCGTGCTTTAAAATCTGTACGCCCTCTGCGGTAAGCTGGTACTCCTTTTTGCGGCTGCCGCTCTCGGCGGGCAGGGGACGGATCCAGCCTTTTTCGCACAGAGAGGTCAAGGCACCATACAGTGTCCCGGCGGCAAGATGGACTCTGCCCCCGGAAAGCTGCTCCGTCTGCTGCATGATGCCATAGCCGTGCTGCGGATGGTAAAGAGACAACAGGATATAATAGGTCGATTCGGTCAATGCAAGGTTTTCCATACTGAAATACTCCATGGATTCTATCGGACGTCTTTATATCGCAAGTCGATATATCGTACTCAAAGTATATCGCTATCCGATATACTTTGTCAAGCGTTTTCAGAAAAAAGCCATCAAAAAGCTTTAAAGCACGGTTCGTATGGAAAAACCGATGGAACACGGGAAAATATTTTGTGCACTTTTCATAGTTTTCTTCTGAAGATTTTGGTGGTACAATATAGTCATCAAATTCTGCAATTCGGGAGGAGCTCCATGGCGGAAAAGTGTATTGAACTGGATAGTGTAGAGATCGCAGCGGCTGTTTTTGGCAACTGCGACCGGAATATTCGCTTATTGGAAAAAGAGTTTTCTGTTACCGCCGTCTGTCGCGGCACACAGCTGCGCATTTCCGGCGAGCCCGCCAATGTAGCGGCAGCAAACCGCGCTGTGGAGGGAATGCTTCTTCTGATCGAGAACCGCACCCCGCTGGAGGACCAGACTGTGCACTACTGCATCAGTCTGGCGCACGATGGCGCGGAGAAGCGGGTAAAGGAGCTGACCGAGGACTTTGTCACCGTTACGGTCAAGGGACGCCCGATCCGCCCCAAAACACTGGGACAGAAGGAATACCTTAATGCCATCCGCTCCAATGCCATAACCTTCGGTGTCGGCCCGGCGGGTACCGGCAAGACCTATCTGGCCGTTGCCATGGCGGTAAAGGCCTTCAAGGCCAAAGAGGTCTCCCGCATTATCCTGACCCGCCCGGCGGTGGAAGCAGGCGAAAAGCTGGGCTTTCTGCCCGGTGACCTGCAGCAGAAGGTAGACCCCTATCTGCGGCCACTGTATGATGGCCTGTTTGATATGCTGGGCGCAGAGACCTACGAGCGTCTGGTGGAAAAGCAGATCATCGAGGTTGCCCCTCTGGCCTATATGCGCGGGCGCACGCTGGATGATTCCTTTATCATTCTGGACGAGGCGCAGAACACCACCCCGGAGCAGATGAAAATGTTCCTTACCCGTATGGGTGTGGGTTCCAAGGTGGTCGTTACCGGCGATGTGACCCAGATCGATCTGCCGGGCAGCACCCGCAGCGGTCTGGTGGACGCGCTGAAGGTGCTGAAAGACGTGAACGGCATTGCGCAGTGTTACTTTACCGATAAGGACGTTGTGCGCCACCGGCTGGTGCAGGAGATCGTTAAGGCTTACGAGCGCGCCGCCCATCCGGCTGCCGAAGCGGAAAATAAAGAAAACAAAAAGAATTCTAAATAAATCCCTGAAAGGAGTGGACCGATATGTCCAACAAAGTTTTGATCACCAACTCCCAGAAAGCTGTCAAGGTGCCCTCCGGGCTCCGCATTCTAATCCGCCGCGCCTGCAACGCTGTGCTGGAATATGAGCATTTTGACCGTCCTGCCGAGATCAGCGTTACCTTTGTGGACAACGCTGCCATTGCCGAACTGAACAATCAGTACCGCAACAAGCCCATGCCCACCGATGTGCTGAGCTTTCCTCTGGGTGAGAACGGCAAGTATGATATCGACGAGAACAATGGCTGCATGATGCTGGGCGATATCGTCATCAGCATGGAGCGCGCCATGGAGCAGGCCAATCTGTATGGGCATCCGCTGCAGCGGGAGGTGGCCTTTTTGACCGTACACTCCATGCTGCATCTGCTGGGCTACGACCACGAAAACGGCGGTCTGGAAGCCATGCGTATGCGCGAAAAAGAAGAGGCTGTGCTGCTGCAGCTGGGTCTGCCCCGCACGGTCAGCTACACGGAATGATATCCCTTTGCAACAGAACATAAAAACAAGACAGGAGTTCGCTTTGAGTACTACAACACCCGTTCAGGAGCATTACGACACCTCCTCTGTATTCGTTGCTGTCATCGGACGGCCGAACGTGGGCAAATCCAGCCTGACGAACCTCTTGGTCGGCGAGAAGGTAGCAATCGTCACCTCTAAGCCCCAGACCACCCGCACCCGCATCACCGGCGTGATCACCCGGGGACCGCTGCAATATGTGCTGCTGGACACCCCCGGTGTGCACAAGGCACACAACAAGCTGGGTAAACGCATGGATAAGACCGCCAGTGATTCCATTGCGGATGTGGATGTTTCCATGATGCTGTTCGAGCCCTACGGTGCGCTGAATGAATCCGAGATGGCGCTGGTGGAGGCGCTGCACCGCAGCGGTCCGGCGATTGCGGTCATCAATAAAACAGACCTTGTGAAAGACCCTGCTGATTTGGAAGCCCGCAAGGCAGAACTGAAGGCGCTTGGCGTGTTTGATGAGATCTACACCATCAGCGTGCGTAACAAAGAAGGCAGCGAGGAGCTGTTCGATGCTCTGAGCCGTTACGCCGTGGAAGGTCCCCATTACTTTGATGATGACGCCTACACCGATATGCCGGAAAAGGAACTGGTGGCCGAGGTCATCCGCGAAAAGGCATTGCTCTTTATGCGGGACGAGATCCCGCACGGTATTGCGGTGGTGGTGGAGCGCTTCAAGGAGCGCCCGGGCACAGACCTGATCGACATTGATGTGAACATCTACTGCGAGCGGGAGAGCCACAAGGGCATGGTCATCGGCAAGGGCGGTGCGATGCTCAAAAAGATTGCCAGTGCTGCCCGCGCCGACTGCGAGGAGTTCCTGGGCTGCCGGGTCAACCTGCAGTGCTGGGTCAAGGTAAAATCCGACTGGCGGGATAATGAATTTTTGCTGAACAACTTCGGCTTCAAGCAGAATCCCTCCAACCGCTGAGTGCTGCCAAAGCAGGACAGTTTTCCCTTGTATGCTGTGCTAGAATCAGGCTGACACTACAAGCAAGCGTAGCCTTTGCACAGGAAAGGGAAGGAGTGCTGAAGATGGATGCTGCTGCAAGCTGGCAGGCCTTTGCCTGCACGGGGAATATTCTCCGTTATCTCGATTATAAACAACTGGTGCAGCTGCCCGCCGAGCATCCGGCAGGAGAAACGGAAGATGGAACCATTTGTGACCATGGGTCTGGTACTGAAGGAGACCCGTTATAGAGAAGCAGACCGCATTCTGACGATCCTTACCCCAAAGCTGGGCGTGATCACGGCAATGGCTGCAAACAGTCTGCGGCTGAAAAGCAAGCTGTTCAGTGCCTGCGGGCTGTTCTGCTATTCGGAGTTTACGCTGGTGCCCGGACGCAATATGTATACCGTGCGGGAAGCCGAGGTGCAGAACATCTTCCATGGCGTTTCCTCCTCCATTGAAGGGGTAAGCCTTGCCATGTATCTCACCGAGCTGGCTGCTGCGCTTTCGCCTACCGGAGAGGAAGCAGCCCGGGAGTTGCGTCTGGTGCTGAACAGCCTGTATATGATCAGCGAGCACCGCACCGACCTGCGGGTGATCAAGGCGGTATTTGAGCTGCGTACCATGAGCGAGTGCGGCTTTATGCCGCAGCTTGTCTGCTGCCGGGACTGCGGCACCTACGATGAAGGAGATGCCTTTTATCTGGACGCACAGGAAGGGCATCTGCTCTGTGCGTCCTGTGCGGCAAAGGCGGGCAAGAACTGCAATCTGGACAAGGCTGCGCTGTTTGCATTGCGCCACATCTGCTTGGTAGAGGACAAAAAAATATTTGCATTCAAGATCTCTGTGGGCAGTCTGGCAAAGCTTTCCGCAGTGGCTGAAAATTATGCTATGACGCATCTGGATAAGCCGCTGAAGAGCTATGCCTTTTTAAAAAGCGTGCTGCCCTGACCAAAAAGGAACAGTATGGAAACAAGCTACTTAAAAACATTAGAACTGGATAAGATCATCGCCCGTGCAGCAGAGGGCTGCGTATGCAAGGAAGCCCGTGCCATGCTGCTGGTCATTGAGCCGCAGTGCGACCCGGACGAGGTGCGCTACGCACTGGAACAGACGGACGCCATCAACACTCTGCTGATCAAAAACGGCTCGCCGCGCTTTGGCGGGGTGGAAGGGGTCAGCCAGCTTGCCGCCCGTGCCGTAAAGGGCGGCGTGCTTTCTATGGGCGAGCTGCTGATGGTAGCCGGTGCGCTGCGCAATTTTCAGCACCTGACCAGCTGGTACGGCTCCTCTGAGCACGATGCTCTGCCGACCGATGATCTGTTTTACGCGCTGGCACCGGAGCCGGGCCTTGAGCAGCAGATCTCCAGCGCCATTCTGGCACCGGATGCCATGGCGGATACCGCCTCCCGCACTCTGGCAGAACTGCGTAAAAAGATCCGCGCCACCGAAAACAGCATCCGCGACCGGCTGGAAAGCATGGTGCGCAATATGGACACCTCTAAATACCTGCAGGAGAGCGTGGTTTCCATGCGCAATGGCAGGTATGTCGTGCCGGTCAAGAGCGAATACCGCGGCGAGGTGAGCGGTATTATCCACGACGTATCCTCTACGGGCGCTACGGTGTTCGTGGAGCCGCAGGCTGTGGTGGAAGCCAACGCCCGCATTCTGCAGTACCGCGCACAGGAAGCGCAGGAGATCGAGCGCATTCTGGTGGCATTTACCGCTCAGGTGGCTGCCATTGAGCCGCAGTTCCAGTACAGCTACAAGGCTATGCTGGAAATCGACATCCTACTGGCGAAAGCGCGGCTTGCGCTGGAACTGAAAGCATTCAAGCCCGCTGTGCGGACGGATTCTTCCTTTAACCTGATCCGCGCCCGCCACCCGCTGATCGACCCGCAGAAGTGCGTTCCCGTGGATATTGCACTGGGCGGGGAATACGATTCTCTTATTATCACCGGTCCGAACACCGGCGGTAAAACAGTCACTCTGAAAACCGCCGGTCTGCTGTGCGCTATGGCACAGTGCGGCTTTTTGATCCCGGCTGACGAGCGCAGCGAGATCTGCGTGTTTGATGAATTTCTGGTGGATATCGGCGATGAGCAGAGCATTGAGCAGAGCCTGTCCACCTTCTCCGGTCACATGAAAAAGATCACCGGCATTCTGGAGCTTGCCATGCCGCACACCCTTGTGCTGCTGGACGAGCTGGGTGCCGGTACCGACCCCGCCGAGGGTGCCGCGCTGGCTGTTGCTATCATTGAGGAACTGCGCCGCCGTGGTGTGTTGCTGATGGCAACCACCCACTATGCAGAGCTGAAGGTCTTTGCGCTGGAGACTAAGGGCGTGGTCAACGCCAGCTGTGAGTTTGATCTGGAGACCCTGCGCCCCACCTATAAGCTGAGTGTGGGCGTACCGGGCAAATCCAACGCATTCCTGATCAGCGAAAAGCTGGGCATCCCCAGCCGTGTTATTGAGGCCGCCCAACAGCATCTGTCTGCCGAGGACAAGCGCTTGGATGCGGTTCTGGGTCAGCTGGACGATCTGAAGCTGCAGCTGAAGGAAAGCCAGAACGAGGTGGAGCAGCTGCGCAACGAAGCCTCTCATCAGCTGGAAGCCGCCCGCAAAAAGCGGGATGAGCTGATCCAGCAGGGCGAAAATGAGTTGGAAGCCGCCCGTGCCAAGGCGCGCACGCTGGCACAGCAGGTGGAAACACAGGCCTACGCGCTGACCGATGAACTGCGCCAGCTGCAAAAGGACGAGCGCATGAGCGCCCAGCAGAAGGCGCAGCGCGCCCGCGAAATTGCCAAAAAGGAGACCGAAAAGCTGTTTGCCGGTACGGAGGTAGTGCATAACCCCATTAAGGAGTTTGTGCCGCTGAAGGAGGTAAAAGTAGGGCAGGAGGTCTGCATTGCAGAACTGAACCAGCTAGCCACCGTTCTGGCACTGCCGGACAAAAACGGCGATGTGCTGGTGCGTGCCGGTATCATCAAGACCAAGGTGCCCCTCAAAGGCTTGAAGCAGCCGGAAAAGCTGGTAAAAGAACCCACTGCACCCAAGACCAAGGCGCAGCAGCGCTACTCCCGCCTGACCGGTGATACAAACCGCCCCAACGGCAGGGTAGAGCGCGTACAGCGCACTGCAAAAATGGAGTGTAACCTGCTGGGGCTTACAGTGGACGAGGCACTGTCCGAGGTGGATTCCTTTATCGACCGCGCCATTCTGAACGGACAGACAGTTGTCTATTTGATTCATGGCAACGGCACCGGTGCACTGCGCACCGCCATCCATAAGCATCTGCGCGGCAACCGTATGGTAAAAAGCTTCCGTCTGGGCCGTTACGGCGAAGGCGAAAGCGGCGTGACAGTTGTAGAACTGAAATAACCCAGCAAGGACTGCCTTTTGAAAAATTGGCAGTCTTTTTTTGTTGCAGCGCGGGGAAAAGGCGAGTATACTCGTATTATGATATTATGAATGTATAACGAACAGGAAGTAACGCTTTATGCCGAATAGCCATCGCAGACTTGTAAATAAACATAGCAAACGTAAAACGCATCGACGCAAAACGCAGCACCGGCTTTTGCGCGGTCTAATGTTTGCTTTTGCGGTGCTGATGCTCTGCTTCGGTCTGTTTCTATGGAAGGCGGCGCTGGAATTGAATGCGCCCGCAGAACCCGCAGTCTCAGCATCAGAGGACGAGTTTCGTCCTGTGGTGGGCGACCCGCCGTACCGGGTAGCAATAGACGCCGGACATGGCGGCAGCGACCCGGGCGCAAGGGGAGTGGTTGAAGAAAAACAGATCACCGCAGCCACGGCTGCCGCGCTGCTTCAGTGGCTAGAGCAGGATCCGAATTACATCCCTTTGCAGACCCGTGAAAGCTTTGATTCAACCGCCACGCCTGCTCAGCGAGCAGCCGCCGCCAGTGCCCAAAGCCCGCAGTTGCTGTTGTCCATCCACGGCAACTCCGCAGCCAACGGCTCTACGGCATCCGGCTTTGAATGTTATCCGGCTGTGCCCGGGCGCACATGGCATCAGGAAAGCTTTTATTTCGCCCGGCTGCTGGCCGGCGGAATGCAGAGCATTGGCGCAAAGCTGCGCGGACGCGGGGGAGTGCGGTACATTTATTATCTGGAAAACGACCAGAAACAGCTGGTGGAGAACACCTACACGCAGGTGCGGAATGAACGCAGTTTTACGCTGCTGGAGGACGTGGATTGTCCGGCAGTGTTGGCAGAGCAGTGCTTTGTGACGAACGCCGAGGATGTGGAGCGCTTTGGCAGCGAGGCGGGCTGCAAGACTGTGGCGCGCACTTATTATGAAGCCATCTGTGCGTACTTTGGCACAGAACCGCTGCCAGTGAAATGAGCATCGCATCACCAAAGCAGAAGAAGCGATACTGCTTATATAACATGACTGGTAACGCACCAGAACAGCCATCGCAGGCAGAAGTCAAACACTTGAACGTACTGGTAATACGTCCAGCGGTGTAGATGCAGGCGTATGCAAACTGAAACGCATCCACAGAAGCTGCCGGAAATCTGACAGAAAGAGAGAAGGGCAGCTTCTGTTTTTTGATTATAGTTGTTTCGTATAATGCACGTTATGCGAAACTTAGGGGAGCGAAAAAAGCACTTTTCACGGATTTTTGCGTTTCAGCCCCGGCTGGCTCATTTTTAGGCTTGGTTCAACCGTTCTGCGCATTCTGCACTTTTTATCATATTTTATTGTTTTCTTTGTCTCACGCTTACAGATGCTTCCTGTGTTATGCGCTGCTTCATCGGTTCGTTTATAATTCATTTTATTCCAGTAAACATCTATACGCTTGCTTTATAACATTTCATGCTCCGTTTTATAGTTTACAGTTTTGTGGTTGTTCATTTGTTTTTTGTAGACATTACATTGTGCGTTTCTATCAAATCGCAAACTATGGATGCTCCTGCATGGATTGCTCATATTGTAAATTATAAAGACCCATGGCAGCGTCCGGTCAAACCGGCTCGTGTCATGGGGCTTTTCGTCGTTCCAAATGCTTTTCGGATCGACAGATTCCACTGTTCACGGGTTTAAGTATCGTTCGATGAATCGTCTGTTTCATCATTGGACATTGCCGAGGTATCTGCCCGGAAGCCATCCTGTGCAGCGCCCTCAAAGGCCGCCATGGGGCCGGACGGCTCAGAAGCATCCTCTCCCGCCGGGGCATTTTCAGGAGGCATCTCCCCTGTCGTCTCTGTTGTATCCAAGCTTGCTTTTACAGCTTTCATGGGTAATACCTTGCCCAACGGGTTTTCTTCAATGGCAGAGCGTACCTGAAATTCTTGCAGGTGCGTATAAATTTGCGTTGTTCCCACACTGCTGTGACCCAGAAGCTGCTTGAGAGTAAGGATATCCACATTGCCGGTCTGATACATCAGGGTCGCGGCGGTGTGGCGCAGCTTATGGGTGGAAAAGCCCTTCAGTCCGGCAGCTTTCATTGCGCCGGAAATCAGCTGTTCTACCCTGCGGTTCGAGATACGTTCCTTGCGCATCCGCGTGATAAATACTGCTTTTTCCTTGGGCGAAAGCCCTTCCATGGTATTACGCTTGCGCAGATATAGTTGCAATGCCTCCACGCAGGCATCATTCAGGTAGACCATGCGTTCCTTATGGCCCTTGCCGAACAGGCGGATCTGCCGCTGCTCTAAGTCTATGTCTCCAAGATCCATGCCTACCAGCTCTGCAAGACGCATACCGCAGTTGAGAAACAGCACCACCATGCAGTAGTCCCGCTCCGGGAAATCGCTCTGAGTCTGGGTGCTCTCTAAAAGCGAGATGGACTGTTCTGCCGTCAGGTACTTGGGCAAGACCTTATCCTGTTTAGGTGGACGGATAGCCGCCGTAGGGTCCTCGGTTAAGCGGTTGACCTGATTGACCAGATAATCATAAAAGCCGTGCAGGCTGGCCAACCGCCGGGCAGTAGAAGATTTTTTGTTGCCGCACTCCCGGTTCAGAAAATACAAATATTCGTAGATGTCCTCTTTGGTTATGCTGCCCCAGAAGGCTGTATCCAGCCCTTTGGGGTCAATCTCTTTAAATTCTGCATCTGTTGGCACAAGCCCGCGGCGGCGCTTCATAAAGCGGCTGAAAGAGCGAAGGTCGCAGTAATAGCTGAAAGCCGTGTTGGCACTTTTACCGGCGATCACCTCAAGGTACCGCACATATTCTACAATATCCGGGGCAGCATCCTCAAAGGGAGCGTGCTTGCCTGGGTTTCTTTCGTCCAGATAAATTGACATAGGTTCCTCGTTTCATCACAGGCGGTCATTTTTCAGCGCATTGATGGCGTCAGCAATATACGCTGCGCCAACCAGCTTCATGCCGGGATAATCTGCGGCATTCAGGTGCGCAAGGCTGTGCCGTGGGACAACTGCCCGCTCAAAGCCGATACGCTCAGCCTCGTGCAGGCGCTGTTCCAGATTGGGCACGCTGCGCACTTCCCCGCCCAGACCTACCTCACCGATGGCGATAAGTTTATCGCTGACCGGGCGATCCAGCAGCGAGGAGACCATGCTCAGACAGACAGCAAGGTCGCAAGCGGTATCCCGCAATGCAATGCCGCCCACAATGTTGACGTAAACATCCAGATTGCCAAAGAAATACCCTGCCCGCTTTTCCAGCACAGCAATCAAAAGGTTCATGCGGTTATAGTCGTATCCGCTGCAGGCGCGGCGGGGTGCCGGGAAATTCGTCTTGGTAGCAAGCGCCTGTATCTCGCTCAGGATGGGGCGGCTGCCCTCCATGGTGCAGGCTACACAGTTGCCGGAAACGCCCAGCGGACGCCCCTCCAGCAGCATCTGGGAGGGGTTTTCGATCTCGGCAAGCCCTGTGCCGGTCATATCAAACATTCCCAGCTCATTGGTGGAGCCGTAGCGGTTTTTGGCTGCCCGCAGAATGCGGTACGGCAGCATCTTGTCGCCCTCAAAGTAGAGCACCGTATCCACAATATGCTCCATAACCTTGGGGCCTGCGATTGCGCCATCCTTGTTCACGTGACCCACGATGAACATGGGAATTTCCTGCTTTTTGGCGACTGCCAGCAGCCGGGCAGCACTTTCCTTCACCTGGCTGACCGTGCCGGACGAGGAGGAAATGTCCATACAGCGCATGGTCTGGATGGAGTCGATGACCACAAGCTCCGGCTTTTCCTTTTCAATCAGACCGCAGATCTCGTCTACATCGTTTTCTGCCGCCAGAAAGATGTTATCCTGCGGTACCTTCAGCCGCGCAGCGCGCAGCTTGACCTGCCGGACAGATTCCTCGCCGGTGATATACAGCACACTGTGCTGGTTGGAGATCGCACCGCACAGCTGTAACAGCATAGTGGATTTACCCACGCCCGGCTCACCGCTCAAAAGCACCACGCCGCCCAGTACGATACCGCCGCCCAGTACGCGGTCCAGCTCCGAGATCCCGGTCAGGATACGGCTTTTTTCCTCCGTGGTGCTGATCTCTGACAGCCGCCGGGCGGTCAGGGTGGTCACTCCCTCCTGCCGTGTGACAGCAGCCTGCCGGGCGGCAGGTGTTCCCGCCTTGGGAGCCTCGGCTACAACATCCTCGTTCATGGTATTCCAGCTTCCGCAGCTGGGGCAGCGCCCCATCCAGCGGGGGCTTGTCTCTCCGCAATTGGAGCATACATAGACGGATTTCAGTTTCATGTCTGTCCCTCATTTATTATGGTCTTTTGTTATTGTAACACACTGCGCCAAAACCCGCAAGAAAAGGATCCTGTTCACAGGCGGCTGCCCAGATACGAAAGCCCTGCCGCTGCACCGCAAAGCGGCAGCAGCACCACCATAGTCAGCAGATACTGCCCCAGCAGTGCCTGCACCCCGGGGCGGGCTTGTCCGCCGGGATGCCGGTGAAAGGAATAGGCGTGGATCCGGCTGCTGACCTGCAAAGCACACGCCCCGAAAAAACACAGACAACCGCTTGCTGCCGCCGCCGGCAAGCCTGTCCACAGCAGCGCCGAGAGTATTGTTTTCCACCCGCCTGCTGTGCAAAGCTGCGCTATAAGCAGCCCGCTGCCCAAGCCGTACAGCATCATGCTGCCAAATATCATTATAGGACCAAGGGCAGAAAGCCCCAATACCAGAAACAGGCTAACCACGAGACCAAGGGCCAGATATTCCATGCCGAAAAGCTGTACCGCCCCCTGCATACTGCCCGGTGCAAACAGCTTTTGCCACGCTTCCAGATAATACCGCAGCAGTTCTGCCTGCCGGGCATCGCATACGGCCTGTAACACACCGGCTGCCGTGCACCCCAGCAGAAAGGCGGCAGCCAGCAGCCAGCAATCCCGGGTGGCGTGCCGCCTTGCCGGGATGCAGGGTTCTTTTTGCGGCAATTGCTCTGTCAGTTCCGGTGCCTGTACCGGCACAGTCGGCAGCGCAGGCTCTGCTTTCTGCACCGGCAGGCTGACCGTCTGCGGCAGTAAAGACGAGTTTTCTTCCGGTTTGGTCTGTTCGTAGATCCACATACGCTCTTTTCCCCTCTGATGTATTCGATTTGCCGGATCGATCAACGAAGCATGTGTCTGCGACTGCGCAGGGTAACGCCAAGCAACCCGCCAATACAGCCGCAGAGCGGCACTGCCAGAATGCGGCACACTACAGTCGGCGCGGCAGCGGTACCGTTCCACACAGCAGAAAGCACCAGCGGCACTGCCAGAAATGTACTTTGAAGCAGTCCTGTCAGCAGCCCCTGCACTTTTTTACGGAATGCTGCCGCCAGTGCACACAGCAAGCTGCCAATGCACACGGCTGTTGTAGCAAGTATCGGCACTGCACTACCGGAGCAGCCCTGCCCAGCCATCAGCTGCGCAAAACCAGCCAGAGCCGCCGCCGTTATGGCTACCCCCAGCGCCCCGAAAAGCAGAAACGAAAGAAGTTCCGCCGGGAAACCTCGAGACTCAGACATAACAAAACCGCCTCCCTGCACATAGTCTATGCAGGGAGGCGGTTCATGTATGCACGGTTAAATGCTTACTTCTTATCGGCAGGAGCCTTGTCCATGTTCAGCTTTTCGACCGAAGAGATAGCAGACTTGGTGAAGCGGATCTTCACGCGGTCAGCGCCGGTCTCCAGAACAAAGGTGTCATCCTTGATGGCAACAACACGACCAATGACACCGCCGATGGTGGTGACCTGATCGCCGATTTCCAGACTGCTGCGCATGGCGGCATCCTTCTTTTCCTGCTTCTTCTGGGGACGGTAGATCATGAAGTACAGCAGGACCAGCATCAGTGCCAGCGTGAAGAACAGGCTGATATAGCCTTCGGACGTGGTAGTCAGAAATTGCATGGGGCAAAATCTCCTCTCAAAAATTCAGATAATGCTATTATACCCTCTTATCGGTCTTGTTGCAAGGCTAAAGTTTAAATTCGGGTATCCAGAAGCTTCACATATCTGTCATGGAAGGCGGTAAAGGTACCGGCATCCAGCTCATCCCGGATACGCTCCATCAGGTGGTTATAGAACCACAGATTGTGCATCACGGTCAGGCGCATACCCAGCATCTCGTCTGCCTTGAGCAGGTGCCGGATGTAGGCACGGGAGTAATTGCGGCACACCGGACAGCCGCAGGCGGGGTCGATAGGGCGCTCGTCCCGCTCGTACTTGGCATTTTTGATGTTGATGATGCCGCTCCATGTGTTCAGGTGACCGTGGCGGGCATTGCGGCTGGGCATAACGCAGTCAAACAGGTCTACACCACGTGCTACGGCCTCGATGATGTTGCCGGGGGTGCCGACACCCATCAGATAGCGGATCTTATCTTTGGGCATATACGGCTCCACCTGACTGATCATCTCATACATCACCTCGGTGGGCTCGCCCACAGCCAGACCGCCGATGGCATAACCGTCCAGCTCCAGCTCTGCGATCTGCTTCATGTGCTCCACACGCAGGTCTGCATAGGTGCAGCCCTGATTGATGCCGAACAGAAGTTGATCCGGGTTGACCGAGATGCCCTCGTGCTTCAGCCGTGCCATTTCGGCCTTGCAGCGCTTCAGCCAGCGGGTAGTGCGCTCGCAGCTGTTCTTGGAGTAATCGTGCTGGGCAGGGTTCTCCACGCACTCATCAAAAGCCATGGCGATGGTAGAGCCCAGATTTGCCTGGATCTGCATACTCTCCTCGGGGCCCATGAAGATGCGGTGACCGTCCAGATGGGAAGCGAAGGTCACGCCCTCCTCGGTGATCTTGCGCAGCTTTGCCAGACTGAACACCTGAAATCCGCCGCTGTCGGTCAGGATAGGCCCATTCCAGCGGGTAAACTTGTGCAGACCGCCCATATCTGCCACCAGCTTGTCGCCGGGACGCAGATGCAGGTGGTAGGTGTTGCACAGCATGACCTGCGCGCCGATATCCTTCAGATCCTGCGCCGACAGGCCGCCCTTGATGGCACCGGCGGTGGCAACGTTCTGGAAGGCAGGGGTCTGCACCGTGCCGTGCACGGTCTTGAACTCGCCCCGCCGGGCGTTGTGCTCCTGCTTAAGCAGGGTGTAGGTTGTCAAAGAAGGCATGGTCTTTTCCTTTCTGCGCACGGAAAACAGCCGTGCAGCCTCGATGCAGGC
>CAVKCU010000002.1:0-23786 GCA_963654645.1 Clostridiales bacterium
GCGCCATGGATAACCTGATCGGTAAAAGACTGGACGGCCTGTACGAGGTGCAGGAGCTGATCGGCTCCGGCGGCATGGCCAATGTGTATAAGGCGGTCATGCGGGGGCAAAATGGCCCCGTGCCCGCCGGGACCGTGGTGGCTGTCAAGGTGCTGCGGCAGGAATATATGCACGATCCGGACCTTGTGCGCCGCTTTAAAAACGAATCCAAGGCCATCTCGCTGCTGAACCACCCCAACATCGTCAAGGTATATGATGTTTCGGTCAACGACCATCTGCAGTATATCGTTATGGAGTATGTGGACGGTATGACATTGCGGGAGTACCTCAACGAGCGGGGCGGCAAGCTTTCCAGCCGGGAGACCGTGCACTTCATCTCCCAGATCCTCAAGGCGCTGGAACACGCCCACGCCAACGGCATCGTGCACCGGGATATCAAGCCACAGAACATTATGCTGCTGGATAACGGTCAGCTGCGCATGATGGACTTCGGCATCGCCCGCATTTCCCGGGCAGATAACCAGATGCTGGCTGGCAAGGCGATGGGCAGTGTGCATTATATCAGCCCGGAGCAGGCAAAAGGCGACGAGACCGACCGCACCAGTGATATCTACTCGGTAGGTGTCATGATGTACGAGATGCTTTCCGGTCATCTGCCCTTTGACGCAGACGACGTGGTGGAGGTTGCCATCAAGCAGATCTCGGACGAGCCCCGTTCCCTGCATGAACTGGCACCGGAGGTGCCCTATGCGCTGGTGGAGATCACCGAAAAGGCCATGGCGAAACTTCCTCAGAACCGCTACCCCTCGGCACGGGCGATGCTGGAAGCACTGGATACCTATGTGCAGAACCCCTCCGTGCTGTTTGAATATCAGTATATTACAGAAGAAGCGCCCGAAAAGGTGGTGAAACGTACCATGAACCAGAACCGCGCGATCCGTCAGAATGAGCAGCCCGCTCCCCGCAAAAACGGTAAGAGCAAGCCGGGCAAAAAGCGCCGCACCGTCTTTTTGCCTGCCTTGTTCGGCATCACCATTGCCTTTGCGCTGGCATGCATGGCACTGTGCTGGATGATCCTGAATGATTCCTCCAACCTGATGAATAACAAGGCTGATGTCACCCTTGGAGATTATATCGGCATGACCAAAGATCAGGCCATGGCTACGGATCAGATCGCGTCCGGTCAGATCTCCCCGGAGTGGGAAGAAGAGTATAACAGCAACTATGCTGCCGGTTATATCTATAAGCAGTCGCCGGTGTCCGGCCGCACCGTCCGCGAGGGTCAGAGCGTGACTCTGACTGTTAGTCTGGGCACCCAGTATGTCACAGTGCCGGATCTGACCAACTATGTGCAGTCCGATGCAGAGCAGCAGCTCAAAGCACTGGGCGTTTCGGTGCTGGTCACGCAGGCTGTGGATACCTCCGTGGCTTCCGGTGCGGTCATCCGCACCGACCCTGCCGCCGGTACGCAGGTGGCAGCAGGCTCCACGGTCATCCTTTATATCAGCCGTCCGCAGGTGTCTACCACTACTAAGGTCCCCTCGCTTACCGGCATGAGCGTGGACGATGCCCGCACCCTGCTGGTGCAGAATCATCTGGGTCTTGGCAGCCAAAGCGAAGAATACAGCGACCAGCCTGCAGGTACGGTGCTCAGCCAGAGCCCGGCAGCCGGCACTACCGCAAAGCTGAACAGCCGCGTAAACGTTGTGGTCAGCGCAGGCGCTGCACCGGCACAGGAGCCGGAGCAGCCCGGCGGCGATGGCACCTCCGGCACTACCGGTGAAGGCTCTACCGGCGGCGAGAGCACCGGCGGCAGCGGCGAGCAGGGCTCCAGCAGCTCCACCGGCGGCGGTATTCTGGACTGGTGGTCCTCGCTGCTGAGCTGACGGAGGATGTGCATGAACGGTTATATCGTAAAAGGCATCGGCGGTTTTTACTATGTAAAAACGCCGGACGGCATCGTGGAGTGTAAACCCCGCGGCATCTTCCGCAAGCAGAAGATCACCCCTGTGGCAGGGGATGAGGTGACACTGGAAACTGAGAATGGTACAGCAGTCATTGCGCAGATCGCGCCCCGCAAAAACGTTTTTGTGCGCCCGCCGGTGGCAAATCTGGATGTGCTGTTCCTTGTGGCAAGCACCACCCAGCCCACCCCCAGCACGCTGGTGCTGGATAAGCTTTCTGCCATTGCGGTGGATAAGGGCGTACAGCCGGTGGTGGTGTGCACCAAAAGCGACCTTGCCGAAGCAGATTTTCTGGCAAACGCCTACGCAAAGTCTACCCTGCCGTTTATCCGCATCGACTACGAAAGCGGCGCCGGGCTGGACGAAGTAAAGCAGTGGATCAACGGCAGGCTATGCGCTTTCTGCGGTAACTCCGGCGTGGGGAAATCCACCTTGCTGAACACGTTGCTGCCGGATGCAGCCCGCGAGACCAGCGCCATCAGCCAGAAACTGGGGCGCGGTCGCCACACCACCCGCGAAGTGACCATCTTTGAAGCCTACGGCGGACGCATTGCCGACACTCCGGGTTTTGCCAGTTTGGAGGCGAACCGTGCCGGGTTCATCCCCAAGGAGAATCTGGAACACGCCTTCCCGGAGTTTGGGCCTTATCTGGGGCAGTGCCAGTTTACCGGCTGCTCCCACCGCAGCGAAAAAGGCTGCGCGGTGCGGGCGGCGCTGGCAGAGGGCAAGCTTTCCCAGACCCGGTACGACAGCTACTGCGCCATGTACGACGAGGTAAAGGATGTCAAGGACTGGCAGCGCCCGAAAGTGTAATACGGAAGGAAGAATGAGATGTCCCGTTGTGTGATCCTTTCCGCCTGCCCGGTGCAGCCGGAGCTTAGGCGTTTGCTGCGCAGCGATGATTTTATCATTGCCTGCGATGCAGGCTACCGCAATTGCGAACGGCTGGGCTGTAAGCCGGATATCATTGTAGGCGATTTTGATTCCGCGCCCTGTCCGCAGCAGGATCAGGACGATATCGTGGTACTGCCCCATGTCAAGGACGACACCGATACCGAGTATGCCGCAAAGCTTGCTGCGCAAAAGGGTTTTGACGAGGTGCTTTTGCTGGGCGCATTGGGCGGCAAGCGGGTGGAGCATACCCTTGCAAACCTGTGCACCGGTCTTGGGCTGGAGCAGCGCGGCATCCGCGCTGCCTTGCAGGACGAGCGCTCCCGCGTCACCTTTGTGCTGCCGGGCGAGAGCCGCTGTTACCCCAAGGAGGAGTTTTTCTACTTTTCCGCCTTCCCCATGGAGGGGCGTGCCGAGGGCGTGTATGAAAAAGGCTCCTTCTATGAGCTGGAGGATGCCATGCTCACAGTGGGCTATCCGCTGGGCGTAAGCAACGAGTATGCCGAAGGCTCAGACTGCATCACCGTCAGCACCCGGCAGGGCGCGCTGGTGGTGGTGGAGACCATCGCGGATTGAACCCTTCCGGAACATTTTTGCCCGTCAGACGCTATAATGGGGTAAACATGAGCGAAAGGCGGGGTGGAGATGCAGGTAGTGGTCATTCGCAGCCCGAAAGCGCTGTGCGGCATTCTGCGCAAGCTGTTCGGCATCCGCAAAGAGAACTGAATCCATAAAAGACCGGTGTGTGGCACAACTGCTGCACACCGGTCTTTTGCTGTCGGCATACCGCTGCCTGCCACCGCATACACTCTTACGGAAACGGACAGGGAAAGGAGCGCACTGCACATGGAACTGAAGATATTCCGGGACACGCTGCCGCAGGGCGGGGCAGGCTGTACCGTAAAGGCGGAGCTTCCGCTGGAGACCGAGATCCGCATCTCGGATGATCTGCCGCCGGTGGGGAAGCTGGTCAAGTGCTTTGTCCGCCCAGTGGTGCTGCAGCGCCAGCTGCAGCCGGGCAGGCTTACCTTAGAGGGCTATCTGCGCTGTACAGTGTTTTACCAGAGCGAAGCAGAAAAGGGTCTGTGCCAGACCGAGCAAAAACTGCCCTTCACCCGGCAGCTGGAACTGCCGGAGCTTGCCTTTACGGCATGGACAGCCGTGGTGGAAGGACAGACAGAGTACCTCAACACCCGCGCAGCAGACCCGCGCCGCATTGAGGTGCGGGGTGCCTATGGGCTGGTAGTCACGGTGCATACCCAATGCAAGACCGAGGTCATCACGGCGCTGGCAGATGGCGGCATCGAGCAGCAGCTGCGTACATTGCAGGGTGTGCGCAGTGTAGCAGTACTGGATAAGCTGGTCACCTTAGAGGGTGAGCTTGTCTTTGCAAAGCCCCCGGCGGCTGTGCTGGACATTACTGGCAACGCCTGTGTGGCAGAGGTAAAGCTGCTTGCCGGAAAAGCTGTGGTCAAGGGCGAGCTGCGGGTACAGTGTGCGTGGCGTGCAGAAGGGGACACTGTCCTGCAAAGTCAGGCGGCAGCGCTGCCCTTCCAGCAGGTGATAGATTTAGAGGGTATCACAGAGGACTGCCGCTGCCTGTGCGTGGCAGAGCCGGTGGGCTTTACCCTGTCACAGGCAGAAAGCGCCGCAGCCCAGCTGACGGCGAACGTCATGCTGCACCTGCGGGCATGGCGCAGCTACCAGCTGCAAGTAGCAGTGGATGCATTTTCTACCCAGTTTGAAACGGAGCTCACACCGCAGCCGCTCGTCACAGAGCAGCTGCTCTGCACCCTGAACGATACCGCCACTGCCACAGGCTCCGGCCCGCTGCCGGATGCAGGGGCGCAGCTGCGGGCTTGCTTTGTGCACTATGGCCCCCAGCAGACCGTCCCAAAAGGGGAGGACTGGGTGCTTGCTGCCAAAGCGGTGGTAACTGCTCTTGCAGAGAATACCCTTGGCGAGCTGGAAAGCTACGAGAAGACTTTGGAGGTCAATATCCCTCTGCCCATTACGCCGCCGGAGGGAACGGTACTTGTGCCGGAATGCTGGCTGAGCACCGAGAACGTGCAATGTACCTGTGCGGGCGGTACGCTGGAAGCCACGATTACAGTTCGGGCAGAGGGCGCGATCTTGGGCTGCACTACAAGCCCGGTCATCGGCAGCATCGCTCTTGGCGACCCGCTGCCCGATACCGACCCCGAGATCGCCTTGCGCATCTACTACGCACAGGCGGGGGAAGAAGTGTTTGCGGTTGCCCGGCGGTTCCATGTAGCTCCGGCGCGGATCCTTGCCGCGAACCAGTTGGAAGAGGGACTTGCCAGCCTGCCGCAGGCGCAGCGTCTGCTGATCCCGGTCACCTGAGCGTAAGGCTGTAAATAATCGGAAAACGCGCCCCTTTCCCGGACGGTACGAGTTGCCGCGCCGGGAAGGGAGCGTTTTTTGTTCGTACTGCGCAGAAAAGCAATGCAAAGAGTTACTAAAAAGCCAAAAAGAAATGCTTGAAAATAATGCGATGCACCGTCGCAAAACGCGACGAATATACGTATAGTATCTTTAATGAGTGATTTTGAATCAACTGCCGTGATGCTGTGATATCGATTTCAATATGCAGAATGACTCAAAAATACGATTTGTATTTTGTGCTTTGCAGAGCATGGATGGATGTGGTATACTATGGAAGATGCAAAAATAGTGTCATCTGCCTGCTATGTCTGTGTCCAGCACAGCTTCTGCCCGGAAAGCAGTGCGGCGGGCGGCAAAATCAAATCGCGGGAGAGTGGAATATTTGGAACTGGAACAGGCTAAAAAGCGCGTGGAAGAACTGCGCGCAGTTATTGAGAAAAACAACCGGCTTTACTACGATCAGGATGCCCCGGAGCTGGAAGATTTTGAATACGATGCCCTGACGCGGGAATTGAAGGAACTGGAAGCACAGTTCCCTCAGCTGATCACAGCAGCATCGCCCACCCAGAAGGTAGGCGGTACCGCCAGCAGCAAGCTGCCCAAGGTGACCCATGCCGTCAAGATGGAAAGCCTGCTGGATGCGTTTTCCTTCGATGAACTGCGGGACTTTGACCGCCGCGTCCGCGAGACCGGCGTAGAGCCGGAATATGTTGTGGAGATCAAGATCGATGGGCTTTCCTGCAGCTTGGAGTATGAGAATGGACAGCTTGTCCGCGCCTCCACCCGCGGTGACGGCGTGGTGGGCGAGGACGTTACCGCCAATGTTCGCGCCATCCGCAGCATCCCCAAGACCCTTAAAGACGCACCGGAGTTTCTGGAAGTGCGCGGCGAGGTGTATATGCCCCACAAGGCCTTCCAGCACCTGTGCGCCGAGCAGGAGTTGCAGGGTGCTGCGCCCTTCAAAAATCCCCGCAACGCTGCAGCCGGTTCTCTGCGGCAGAAGGATGCCCGCATCACCGGCAGCCGGGGGCTTTCCATCTTTGTGTTCAATGTGCAGCAGATCCGGGGCAAGACCTTGACAAAGCACTCCGAAAGTCTGGATTACCTCAAGAGCCTTGGCCTGCCGGTATCGCCGCGCTACCATGTGGTGCATGATATTGAGAACGCCATTTCCGAGATCGAGAACATCGGTCAGAACCGTGCCAAGCTGGATTTTGACATGGACGGTGCCGTCATCAAGGTGAACGATTTTGCTCAGCGGGAGCTGATGGGTTCCACCAACAAATTCCCGCGCTGGGCCATCGCTTTCAAGTACCCGCCGGAGGTCAAGGAGACCACCCTGCGCAGCATCGAGGTGGCAGTGGGACGCACCGGTGTGCTTACCCCCACCGCCTGCTTTGATCCGGTGTTTCTGGCAGGCACCACGGTAGCCCGCGCTACCCTCCACAACGAGGACTTTATCCGTCAGTTCGGGCTGTGCATCGGAGACACTATTCAGGTGCGCAAGGCGGGCGATATCATCCCGGAGGTCATCGGTGTCACTCATCATGCAGAGGACGCCGAAGCTTACACCATGCCCACAGTCTGTCCCTCCTGCGGTGCGCCGGTGGTGCATCTGGAGGACGAAGCGGCTCTGCGCTGTGTGAACCCGGAGTGTCCGGCACAGGCGCTGCGCAATATCATCCATTTTGCCTCCCGGGATGCCATGGATATCGAGGGCTTGGGCGAAGCAGTGGCTACTCAATTGGTGGAAAAGGAGCTGGTGCATTCCGCAGCAGATATCTACACGCTGACCCGGGAACAGCTGCTGGAGCTGGACAAATTCAAGGAGAAAAGCGCGGACAATCTGCTGCAGGCCATTACTGCCTCAAAGCAGAACAATCTGGATAAGCTTTTGTTCGGCTTTGGCATCCGCAACATCGGCGATAAGGCGGCGGCACTGCTGGCAGAGCATTTCGGCACGCTGCAGGCGGTCCGGGAAGCCACTGCGGAGCAGATCAGCCAAATCGATGGCTTTGGCGGCGTGATGGCGCAAAGCGTGGTGGAATTCTTTGCCAAGGAAGGCACCACCGACCTTGTGCACCGCTTGGCAGATGCCGGGGTCAATATGCAGTGGAAGGGAGAGCCGAAGGGGGACAAACTGGCGGGCAAAACGCTGGTGGTCACCGGTACGCTGGAGACCCTTTCCCGCAACGAAGCCGAGGCACTCATCGTGAAAAACGGCGGTAAAGCCAGCGGCTCCGTCTCCAAAAAAACGGCCTATGTGGTGGCTGGTACGGCGGCGGGCTCCAAGCTGACCAAAGCGCAGGTATTGGGCGTGCCGGTACTGACCGAGCAGGAATTCCTTGCCATGCTGCAGGATGCCCCGGCAGAACAGGAAACGACTTAAAGCGCCCTCTTAAATGCCTAAATATAAGTAATTTCAAAAGCTTCTGCAATGCTGTTGCAGGGGCTTTTTTGTTTACCCGTTCCTGGTTCCCGGTTCTAATGACGCACAAAGCGCATACAATGCTAGCACAAAGCTTTCGTGGAAGGAGAAACCATAGTGGACGAGTATTACCGGGCAGTCAAGGCCCTTCCCGCTTGGCTTGCAGCGCCGCTGGCGCAGCTGACAGCACAAACGGCAGCGTGCGTACAGGAACTGCGGCTGCGCACTGGCTGTGCGGTCACATTTACCGTACAGGGGCGGCAATGCCCTGCTTCTGCATTGTCGGGCTGCCCACCGGCACTGGCTGCAATGCGGCTGGATGCGCTGCAGATAGAAGAAATCTTCCACACCCTTTGCAATGGCTCTGTGCACACCCACGAAAGAGAAATTGCCGAGGGCTACCTGACCACTGCTGCCGGCAACCGCGTGGGCGTGGCGGGGCAGTTCGTGCAGCGGGAAGGACAGAGCATTACCCTGCAAAGGATCACCTCACTCGACCTGCGTATTGCACGCAGCTGCACCATCCGTCTGCCGCCAGAGCTGGACAAGCTGCTGGAGCGGCACTTTATCGGGCTGCTGGTGGTGGGAGAGCCTGGCAGCGGCAAGACCACCCTGCTGCGAACCATTGCCCGGACCCTGGCTGAGAGACAGCGTCTGGTGGCAGTGATAGACGAGCGAGGCGAGCTTTTCCCGCCGGAGCAGCCCCTGCCGCCGCTGGAGCGCATTGGCGGGGTGGATAAAGCCCGCGCCGTCCAGATGGCGTTGCGCACACTGGCACCGCAGGTGATCTTGCTGGACGAGCTGGGCAGTCTGGAGGAAACAATGGCGCTGGAACAGGGCTTTTTCAGTGGGGTGGACTTTATTGCCAGCATCCACGCGCCGGATGCCGCACAGGCGCAGTGCCGCCCGCAGGTGCAGGCTTTGCTGCAACGTGGGATGCTGCGGCAGCTGGTCATCCTTGCCGGGCGGGAGACGCCGGGCTGCATCCGGGAAGTGTGCGCCGTATGAGCAGCCCTCTGCGCGGGCTTGGCCTGCTTTTGCTCCCATTGTGCGGCTGGCTGGCGGGGGATGCAGTACAAGCCAAAACCGCCCTGCATCTTGCCGCCTTGCAGCGCACCATCGAGCTGTTGCAGCGCATCCGGCAGGAGATCCAGTACCGCCGGGCAGACCTGCAAAGCCTCTACCGGCAGCTTTGCCGCGAGGGGCTGTTAGCGCAACCCCCCGGCGGTACATTGCAGCAGCTGCCTGCGCCGGAGGATCTTTTAGCTGCGGAACGCGTCTGCTTTACAGAGTGCTTTCGTGGTCTTGGTCGCGCAGCGGCTGCACAGGAATGCGAACGGCTTAGCTACTATACGGCACGATTTGAGGACTATTTGCAGCAGGCGCGCCGCACGGCACAGCGACAGGCCGGTCTGCCGCACCGTCTGGGGCTGGCAGGCGGCATGATGCTGGCGCTGCTCTTTTGGTAAAAGCTGTATGGAACAAAGGAGAAACGGATGGATATCGAACTTGTGTTCAAAATTGCAGCCATCGGCATCATTGTGGCGGTGCTCAATCAGCTGCTCATCCGCTCCGGGCGGGAGGATCAGGCCATGATGACCACGCTGGCGGGGCTTGTGGTGGTACTCTCCATTCTCGTCAAGCAGATCAGCGCCCTGTTTGCTACCATACGCTCTCTGTTTGCACTATGAGTGCGGCGTTTCCGGTGCTGATGGCACTGCTGCTGGCGGCCTTTGCCGGTATTCTGCTGCAACGGTACTCCCCGGCATTTGCGCTGCTGCTTTCGCTGGGTGCTGCGGTGTGGCTTCTGTTTCGTCTCGCGCAGCCGCTGCGCGGGGTACTGCAAGCAATGGTGCAGTTGGGGCAGCGCACCAATGCACAGGCCTTTTCCTGCCTTTTGCGCAGTGCGGGGATCCTTTTGCTGGCAGATTACGTCCGCACCCTCTGCGAGGAAGCCGGAGCGGATGCCCTTGCATGGTGCGCCGGGCTGGCTGGGCGGTGCCTCGTACTGGCGGCGGTATGGCCGCTGCTGGAACAGATATTCCGGACGATCTGGGGGTTGGCGGGATGAAAAAACACGGCCTTATCATTTGCGCAGCGGCAATTGGCTTTCTGCACGGCAAAACTGCCCTAACAGCTGCTGCGGCGGAGGCTGCGCCGTGGCAGACCTATCTTGACAAAGCACCTGTACAGGCTGAGCAGTTTGCAGCAGACCCGCTTGGCACCTTGCTGCATTTATTTGTCGCCGAGCCGGTGCAATTGCTGCGGGATACGCTGCAACAATATGCCGGTGCTCTGCTGTTTTTATCGCTGGCAGCCGGACTTGCATTTCTCTTGCAGGATACTGCCGACAGAGCGCTGCTGGAACTGGCTGCTGCCGGCGGCTGCGGCGTTTTATTGTGGCAGCAGCTGGACAAGCTTGCCGCTGCCCTGTGCACCCGGATGACCGGGTGGAAAAGCTATCTGCTGGGCTTTTTGCCGGTATACAGCGGCGTGCTGGCGGCTGGCGGGGAATGGAATGCCGGAGCTGCTGCAAACGGATTTTTGCTCACGGTACTTTGCTTTATCGCACAGGCGGTCACCCTCTGGCTGCAGCCGCTGCTGTGCAGCTACCTTGCCATCAGTATGGCCTGCGGCATCAGCTCCCGCAAAAGCCTGTCCGAGGGCTGCACCCTGACCGGGCGGCTGCTGCGGCAGGCAATCGGCTGGGCTGGCAAAGCGTTCGCCGCCCTGATGAGCCTTCAGCGCGTGGTGACGGTGCAGCTGGATCGTTCGGCATCCCGTCTGGGGCAGTTGCTGACCGGCAGTGTGCCTATCGTGGGGCAGGCGCTGAGCAGTGCGGCAGACGCAGTGCTGACCGGGATGCAGCTGCTCAAAAGCACCCTTGGCATTGCCGCATTGCTCAGCATCGGGGCAGAGTTTGTACCCTTGTATCTTGGGCTGCTGGTGCATCTGTTATTTCTGTCCTGCTGCGGCTGGCTTGCCGGGATCGGCGGGCTGGAGCATTGCCATAAGCTGTTGCAATGCTTTGCCGAAGCCGTGCGCTGCATGGCGGCAGTTACAGCTTTGTTTTTCATGTTATTTGTGGTGGGCATCGCTCTGCTGATGCTGACAGGGGGTGGTTAGATGCAGGCATTTCAGCGGGCCGCGGCAGTGTTCTGCATGGCGTGCATTGGGGCAGAGCTGGTCGGCCTTTTTGCCGGGCAAAGCTGGGCGGGCCGGTGCATAAAAGCCGTTGCCGGGCTATATATTTTAGCAGTCCTTCTTGCGCAGCTGCCACGGCTGCCGGGCAAAGTCTTGACCGCTTTTTCGGGGAATACAGCCCCGGCGGCTATGTCTGCTATACAGTCGGATGCACTGGAAACGGAGATCCTGACCGAGATCAAAGCCCGGCTGGAGGAGTATTGCATCGTACAGTGCCGTCAACATTTCGGGCTGGATATTCGTGTGACAGTCACACTGGAAAAAGCCGGGCAGCAGGTCGTGGTAAAAAAGGCTGTCGCTGCTTTCCCGGCAGGCTGCACCACCGCCCAAAAACAGGCAGCGCTCAGCTTTCTGCAGCAGACACTGGGCACCGCTCCCACGGCAGCAGAGGAGAGCGCACCATGAAAAAGAATGAATTGCTTTCCGTTTTTCGCTCTCTGCAAAGCAGCAAAGGCCGCACCTCGCTGGCGGTGGCGGTCGGTGTGCTGGCAATGCTGCTGCTTTTGCTGTCGGAGCTTTTACCCGGGGGTAGTACGCAGAAAGCGGCGGCATCCACCGCCCAAGCAGCCACTGTCAGCCAGTACCAGACCCAGCTGGAGCAGCAGCTGGAAGTGCTTATCAGCCAGCTGCAAGGGGCGGGGCGCACCACGGTCATGGTCACCCTGACTACCGGGGAAGAGACCGTCTATGCAGTAGACACCCAGACCGGGGATCTGCAGCAACAGGAGACCCATGTTCTTTTACAGGATGGCTCTGCGCTGGCCGAGACTACCTATCTGCCGCAGGTCTGCGGGGTCGCCGTACTGTGTGAGGGCGGGGGAGATGTCCGCATTGCAGCCCGCATCACCGAGCTGCTGCATTCGCTGCTGGATCTGCCCACGAACCGCATTTGCGTGGAGCAGCGCAAGCGCTGAGTTGCTGCTTTGATCGAGTACCGAAAATGCTTACCAAAAAACAAAGGAGGAAGCGTTTTATGAGAGCACTTTCCAGAAATACCCGCAGGGTCACCGCCCTGACACTGGCGGCGGCGCTGGTCATTGCCGTCTACTTAAACTGGCAGTATGCTAGGGCAGACATTACCCCGCGGACAGAGGATGACACCCTCATGGTCTCGGCAGAGCCGGTGGATGCAGAAGCGGAGACCATCATTACGGATGCATTGCCCACAGAGGCGGAAGCCGCCTCCGGTGTCAACAAAAATTATGGCGAAGCGCAGCTTGTCAGCGTGGCAAACGACAGCGGCACCCGCTTTTTTGAACAGGCTCGTCTCAAGCGGGAAAAGGCACATGATGAAGCCATGGACGCCCTGCAAAAAAGCCTGAAATCCTCCTCTCTGACAGCGGAGGAGAAAAAGGAATATACCGCACAAATGGCGGCAGGGCTTGAGGATCTGAACGCAGAAAACGAGATCGAAACACTGGTGCGCGCCAAAGGCTTTGCAGACTGCCTGTGTTTTTTACAGGCAGAGCGGGCAGATCTGACCGTGATGACGGCAGGCGAGCCGCTCACGGCGGCGCAAGTGGCGCAGATCCGGGATGTGGTGATGAACAAAAGCAGCGTGACCGCCCAGAACATCACGGTGGTGGAGGTAAAGTAAGTACGTTCTATTGATGTGGACATCCCGGCGGCGCAGGCGCGGCTTTTCCTGCAGGCAGAAAGCTGTATGCGCTGCCGGGATGCCATTCCGTGCTGATTTCCATCTTCTTTTCCAAACAAGTATTGAAATTGCCCCCGCATTGATGGTATAATAACTCTATCAAAAATGAATGCTGCGCGCCTTTATGCACCGCACAAGGGCGCGTTTGAACACAAAAGGCAGGTACGGCAGACCGGTTTCAGTACTTTGAAACCGCCGCCGGAGCAGCCTTTGGATGGAGGACAGCACAATGGATTTACAGAACATGGATCTTCAGGGCGGCAGCCTTCAGATTTCGACCGAGGTCGTGGGCAAGATCGCCCGCTGCGCCGCACTGGAAGTGGACGGCGTTGCCGAGGTATCCTGCGGCGTGCAGAACAAAAAGCTGAAAAGCCTGCTGGAATCTGCCAGCATCCAGCCGCCTGTGGCGGTTGAGATGCGGGACGGCACAGCCAGCATCACCCTGCACCTGATGATGGAGTTCGGCGCACGGATCCCCTCTGTGGCTGAAAAGGTACAGGAGAACGTCAAGTCTGCCGTGCAGAACATGACCAATGTGACGGTCAGCCGTGTGGATCTGGTCATTGCAGGCCTTGCTGAGGCCGAGGTACAGTAACAAATTCTGCAAAAAATCATATCAGAAACGATCCTCCTCCCGGTACGCCCGGCGGGGAGGGTTTGTATTGCGAAAGGAACATTATGGAAAACATTCTGCCCCGTAGAGAAGCCCGTGAAAACGCCTTTTTGCTGGCATTTTCGCAGACCTTTGGTGACATTCCTCTGGCAGAGGCACTGTCCAACCACGCTGAGAATGATGAAGAGCATCCTGTGGATGCATTCAGCCGTCTGCTGCTGAACGCCTACTATGATCATTCCGCAGAGGTGGATGACGAGATCCGTGCCCACCTGCGCAACTGGACCATGGAGCGTTTGCCCCGCGTCAGCCTGACCGTGCTGCGTCTGGCTGTAGCCGAGATGCTGTTCGGCGGCGAGAACAAGCCCGGCGTTGCCATCAATGAGGCTGTGGAGCTGACCAAGAAGTACGGCGCGGGCGAGGACTACCAGTTTGTGAATGGCCTGCTGGGTGCTGTGGCACGCGACCACGGCCTGAGTGATGAAGCCGTCGCGGAGTCGGCTGAACAGTGAGCCGTTATACGCTCGGGGTCGATACAAGCAACTATGCAACCTCTCTGGCAGTTTTTGATACAGCCGGGGAGGTTGTTTGTGCAAAAAAGCGCTTTTTGCCGGTAAAGGCCGGTCAGCTTGGTCTGCGGCAAAGCGATGCGCTGTTCCACCACACAGCAGCTCTGCCGGAGATGCTGCAGGAACTGGCGCAAGAATTCGACCTGACAAAAATAGATGCCGTGGGTGTTTCGCAAAAGCCGCGCCCGGTGGAGGGTAGCTATATGCCCTGCTTTCTGGCTGGTGTCAGCGCGGCAACTGCTTTTGCGGCGGCGCGGGACATTCCGCTGATCCACACCACTCATCAGCAGGGTCATGCTGCGGCAGCGCTGTATGCAGCAAAGGGCGAGGCACTGTTCTCACAGAAAGTGCTGCTGTTCCACATTTCCGGCGGTACAACGGATCTTTTGCTGTGCGATCAGGTGCGTACCATCACCACCCTTGGCACCAGTACCGATCTGTACGCCGGTCAGGCGGTGGACCGCGTGGGTGTGCGGCTGGGCTTTGGCTTCCCCGCGGGCGCCGAGGTCTCGCGCCTTGCCGCGCAGTGCATCGAGGAAATTAAACCCAAGTCCAGCGTAAAGGGGCTGCAATGCAGCCTTTCCGGGCTGGAAAACCAGTGCAACGCCCTGCTGGCTGCCGGAAAAGCACCAGAGTACGTCTGCAAATACTGTCTGCTCTGTGTGGCAGATACCGTTGTCCGCATGACGAAGGCTGCGCAGAAGGAATACCCCGGGCTGCCGGTGGTCTGCGCCGGCGGCGTAATGAGCAGCGATATCATCCGCACATGGGTGCAGCAACGTCTGCCGCAGGTCTATTTTGTGCCCGGGCAGTATTCCAGTGATAATGCCATCGGCGTATCTATTCTTGCTGCGCGGGAGGCCGGTCTATGGCTGATGTGATCTCGGTATCAGAGCTGAACCGCTATGTCAAAACGCTTCTGGACGTCAACGATGGTCTGTTTGATCTGGCACTGCGGGGTGAGATCGCAAACTTTGTGCAGAACGCCCGCAGCGGGCACTGCTACTTTTCTCTGCGGGACGAAGCTTGCAGCGTAAAGGCAGTGATGTTCCGCACTGATGCCCGCCGTCTGGCATTTCGCCCGGAGGAGGGGATGCGGGTCGTTGTGCGCTGCCGTGCCACCCTTTACGAACGGGACGGTGCGTTTCAGGTCTATGTGAACGAGATGTTCCCGGACGGTCTGGGTGCGGCACAGCTTGCGCTGGAGCAGCTGAAGGCCCGGCTGGAAAAGGAAGGTCTGTTCGACCCGGCGCATAAAAAGCCGCTGCCAGCGTATCCCCAATGTATTGGCGTCGTCACCAGCAAAACCGGGGCGGCGCTGCAGGATATCCGCAACGTGATCAGCCGCCGCTGGCCGTCCGTCCGGCTGCTGCTGTGCCCGGTCACGGTGCAGGGCTTTGAGGCTGCCCGGCAGATCGCCGCATCCATCCGCACGCTGGATCAGAGCGGGCGGGTGGATGAGATCATCGTGACCCGGGGCGGCGGCAGCAGGGAAGACCTGTGGGTGTTCAACGCTGAGGAGATCGCCCGGGCAGCATTTCGCTGTAAAACGCCGCTGATCAGTGCCATTGGTCACGAGATCGACTACACCCTTTTGGACTTCGTAGCCGACCAGCGTGCGCCCACGCCGTCCGCCGCCGCAGAGCTTGCGGTGCCGGATCGGGAGGAGCAACAGCGCATTTTTGAAAATATTGAAGAAAATATTCACAAAAATATACAAAAACGGCTCGCGTTGTGCTATAATGGTCTGGAGCAATACAACTTTTTGTTGGAACAGAACGCGCCGAACAAAATCTTACAGCAGTATTCAAATCGTCTGAAGCAGATGCAGCAGGCTATTCAAACGCAGCAAAAAGCGCGTATGAATGAAAAAAATGCGCAGCTGCAGCACGCTGCTGCGCTGGCGGCATCGCTGGATCCATACCGTGTGCTGGCCCGAGGCTATGCCCTTGTGACCGATGCAAAGGGAAAAGTCTGCACTGTGGAGCAGCTGCAGCCGGAGCAGGTCATCTGCGTGCGCAGCCGGCAATATCAGGCGCGATGCTGTGTGGAAACTGTGGAGGAGATCAATGAGAGCACCCAAAAGCTTTGAAGAAGGAATGGATCGGTTGAATGCGGTCCTTGCACAGATGCAGCAGGAGGATACCTCGCTGACAGATTCCGTTAAGCTGTATGCGGAAGCTGCCTCCCTGATGCAGTACTGCCACGCGACGCTGGAAAAAACATCGCTGCAGATCGAGGAGATCAGTGCAAAGATCGCCGAGACCGTAGAAGCCCCGCAGGAGCAGGAGGAAGAATAATGGAATATAAGGCGCAATATCAGGAATATCTGCTGCAGGCTACGGCTGCGCTGGATGCTGCCAGTGCCCGTTTTCTGCCTGAGGAATCGGAGGTGTGCAGAGCAGCCCGGTATAGTCTGCTGGGCGGCGGAAAGCGCATCCGCGCGATTTTGACGCTCAGCGTCTGTGATATGCTGGGCGGCGAGATGCAGGCTGCTGCACAGTTTGCGGCAGCCGTGGAGATGCTGCATTGCTATTCGCTGATCCACGACGATCTGCCCTGTATGGATAATGATGATCTGCGCCGGGGCCGTCCTTCCTGCCACAAGGCTTTCAGCGAGTCAACAGCGATGCTGGCAGGTGACGTACTGCTGACAGAAGCTTTTGAGGTGATCGCAAATGCGCCCGCTGCGCCGCAGATCTGCGTGGCAGCCGCCCGTGCGCTGGGCGCAGGCGCAGGCAGCTGCGGTATGGTCTACGGACAGGAGTTGGATCTGAAATATGAGGCGTTGGCTGCCACTGAAGAGCAGCTGCGCCTTATCCATCGCAACAAGACCGGCGCGCTGATCAACGCCGCCGTCCAGATGGGCGCTGCCGCAGCGTGTGCAACACCGCAGCAGTGCGAGATACTGGCTTCCTACGCATACGGGCTGGGGCTGGTGTTCCAGATCGTGGATGACGTACTGGACGTTACCAGCACCCCGGAGCAGCTGGGCAAGCCTATCGGCAGTGACAGCGAAAACGGCAAGACTACCTTCGTTACCCTGTACGGAGCAGACGGTGCTATGGCGCTGGCGCAAAAGCTGAACGAGCAGATCTGCAATGATCTGCAGCAGCATTTTGGTGCAAAGGCAGATTTCCTGCAGCAGCTGGCACAGCAGCTTCTGGTGCGCAAAAACTAAAGAAAAAGGATTACAGATATGCAGTTTATTCAAAACATCTTATCGGTCAATCAAATTTTGACCGCATCGCTCCTCAGCTGGTTCATTGCGCAGGTGTTAAAGACCATCATCAATTTTGTTCTGCTGGGCAAGTTCCAGTTAGAGCGGATGTGGGGCGATGGCGGTATGCCCAGCGCACACAGCGCAACTGTCTGTGCCATGGCTATTGTTACCGGACGCAGCGCCGGGATCTCTTCACCTATTTTTGCGGTTGCCTGCGTTGTAGCGATCATCACCATGCATGATGCTATGGGCGTCCGGCACGAGACCGGCGAGCAGGCAAAGGTGCTGAACCAGATGATCGCCCAGTGGATCGACGTAAGTGAGAAAAACGCTCCTTTTTTGCAGAATATGCACCTGAAGGAAATGGTCGGTCATACGCCGCTGCAGGTCGTGGCGGGCGTGCTGCTTGGTTCTTTGGTGGGCTTTTTGTTCCCGGTCGTGTAAAAAGCGGCAGAAACGCCCAAGTATAAACGCATAAAGGACGTGTGAATATGGAATCGTTGTTGCTGGATAAAATCAATCAGCCCAGCGATCTTAAAAAGCTGAATGCACAGCAGGTGGAAAAGCTTTGCACGGAGATACGGCATTTTATGCTGGAGAACATCTCTAAGACCGGTGGGCATCTGGCCTCTAATCTTGGCACTGTAGAGCTGACCGTGGCACTGCACCGTGTGCTGGAAACGCCCAAGGATAAGATCGTGTTTGATGTGGGGCATCAGTGCTACACTCACAAGCTGCTCACGGGACGCCGGAAGCAGTTTGACCATCTGCGGCAGCTGGATGGCATTTCCGGTTTCCCAAACCCTAACGAAAGCGTACACGATGCCTTTATTGCCGGACACGGCAATACGGCGCTTTCGCTCGCCATTGGCATGGCATGGGCAAAAAAGATCAAGCATGAGCCCGGTCTTGTGGTAGCGGTGATCGGCGATGGAGCCTTTACCGGCGGTATGGTGTACGAGGGTATGAACAATATCGGCGGGCTGGACAACCTGCTTGTGATCCTGAACGATAACAAGATGTCCATCTCCAAAAATGTAGGCGCGCTGGCGCGGTATCTGACCCATCTGCGCACGACCACAGCCTATTATGATGCCAAGGATAATGTGCGCAGCTTTCTGGATGGTGTGCCATTGATCGGCACACCAATGAAAAAATCTCTGATCGGCGCTAAAACGCTGGTGCGCCGCGCCATGTATCACTCTACCATGTTTGAAGATATGGGCTTTGAGTACATCGGCCCGGTGGACGGTCACAATGTGGAGGAATTGGAGCGTACCCTGCGCTCGCTCTACAAGCGACCGGGCCCGCACTTTTTGCATGTTGTAACGAAAAAGGGCAAAGGCTATCAGCCGGCTGAAATGAATCCCGGAAACTATCACGGTGTATCTGCCTTTGACCCGGACGGAATGCCGGATCCGGAGGTTGCGCCGAAGGAGTCCTTCTCCACGGTTTTCGGTAAGCTGCTGGTACAGGAGGGAACACAAAATACAAAGCTCTGTGCGATCACCGCAGCTATGAAGTACGGTACCGGACTTCAGTTCTTTGCCCACAGCCATCCGCAGCGCTTTTTTGATGTGGGCATGGCAGAGCAGCACGCGGTCACCTTTGCAGCAGGTCTTGCCAGTCAGGGAATGCTGCCGGTGGTGTGCATTTATTCTACCTTCCTGCAGCGCTCCTATGACCAGATCATCCATGATGTCAATCTTTTAAAGGAAAATGTGGTCTTTGCCATCGACCGTGCAGGCTTTGTTCCCGCAGATGGCGAGACACATCAGGGCATCTATGATGCTGCTTTCCTCAGTCAGATCGGCATTCCGGTCTATGCGCCCTCTAACTACGCGGAGCTGCAATACTGGCTGCACTACTTGCTGCGGAATACGGTCTCCGGCCCTCGAGCCATCCGTTACCCTCGCGGCGGCGAGAGTGCTAAGCTGGCGCAGTATCCCTGCACGAAGCAGGATTACGATTTCTTGAAGCAGACGCCTGACGCGGAGATCCTTCTGATCAGCTACGCAGATGAGTTGGAAGATTTGCTGGAGGCTTCCGACAAATTAAACGAAGCATCGTTGAATGCGGACGTTCTGAAGCTTGTAAAGCTGTATCCCTTTACAGACAAACTTGTTGATACAGCGTCAAAATATAAAATTGTGCTGTTCGCAGAAGAGTGTGTTGCTGTCGGCGGAATCGGTGAACATCTGGCCTGTGCTTTGCAGCAAAAGGGCTGGAACGGTCGCTTTTTGCATTGTGCTGTCCGCACAGCCTGCCTGCCACATGCGATCGTCCCGCAGATCAAACAGTGCACCGGTCTGGATGCTGAAGATATTGTGCAGGCAGTCCGGGCAGCCCTTTCGAAAGGAGAAAACGAACTGTGAAAATTCGGTTGGATCAATATCTTGTGCAGAACGGTCTTGTGCAGAGCCGGGAGCGCGCTAAGGCGCTTATTATGGCCGGTGTGGTTTTTGTCAACCAGCAAAAGGTGGACAAGGCCGGCGAAATGATCAAAGAAGATGCTGTGGTCGAGGTTCGCGGTCACGATATCGGCTATGTCAGCCGCGGTGGCTTAAAGCTGGAAAAGGCCATGAAGTGCTTCCCGCTTACCCCTAACGGCAAGGTCTGCATGGACATCGGTGCGTCCACCGGCGGTTTTACCGACTGCATGCTGCAAAATGGTGCCGTGAAGGTGTATGCCGTGGATGTTGGCTACGGTCAGCTGGCGTGGAGCCTGCGGACGGATGCGCGCGTGGTGAACATGGAGCGCACGAACATCCGCTATGTCACACCGGAGGATCTGGCAGAGCCTATTGAGTTCTTCAGTGTGGATGTTTCCTTTATTTCTCTGCATCATATCTTCCCGGTAGCGCAGCGCATCACCACCCCGGACGCCATGGGCGTCTGTCTGGTGAAGCCGCAGTTCGAGGCAGGTCGCGAAAAGGTGGGCAAAAATGGTGTGGTACGTGACCCTGCCGTGCACCGTGAGGTGCTGCACAATGCTATGTCTTATGCTGCGGAAAACGGTTTTGTGGTGCGCGGACTGGATTACAGCCCGGTCAAGGGACCGGAGGGAAATATCGAGTACCTGATGTTTGTGCAGAAGAGCGACCAGCCCGCAGTGCTGGATGACGAAGCCGCCGCACAGGTGGTAGCTGCAAGCCACACTACGCTGGATCGCTGAGCCTCAGCTGCTAGCAAAGGAGAAGCCGGTATGACGATCTACATTTCGCCCAACCCGGGCAAGACCTCTGCAAGCGAGATCGCACTTCGTGCGGCGCAGATCATGTTGACCCACGGCGCAGCTGTGCTGATGCGTGATACTCTGCGGGAAAGCTGCAGCACGGCAGGGGTCATTTACCTGCCGCTGGAGCAGTGTCTGGAGCGCACGGACGTGATCCTGACCATCGGCGGGGACGGCACCATCCTGCACGAAGCGAGTCTTTCGCTCCGGTATGCAAAACCGATCCTCGGCATCAATCTGGGGCGTTGCGGCTTTCTGGCCACCTGCGAGATCAGCGAAATGGAAACGAAATTGGCTGCTGTGGCACGGGGCGATTTTCAGCTGGACAACCGGATGCTTTTATATGCCCGGGTGCTTGGGCAGGACGGCTGGGAGGGTCACGCCCTCAATGATGTGGTGGTGACCAAGGGACGCCTGCAGCAGGCCATTGATTTCAGCATTTACTGCGATGATATTCTGGTAGAGCACTACCGGGGCGATGGCGTTATTGTGGCGACCCCTACCGGCTCTACGGCGTATTCGCTGGCAGCCGGCGGTCCGATTCTGGACTCTCAGACAAAAGGCGTTGTGGTGACCCCCATCTGCCCGCACAGTCTGGCAAGCCCAGCCATGGTATTTGCACAGGAGCGCAAGCTGAATGTCTGTGTGGGGCAGGTAGCAGACGATGAAGTGTTTATCAGCTGTGACGGCGGCACAGGCTACCCCCTCAAGGCGGGTGCCACTGCAGAGATCCGTCTGTCCGATCAGAACGTTAAGCTTATCACCTTTGGGCGGGCAGACCAGTTTCAGGCCATTGACCAGAAACTGCGCAAAAGACAATAAAACGGGAGGCGATTTTTAAGATGGCACGCAGCCGCAAAGAAGATACAAAATCAAAAGCAGAACGCTTGCAGACGATCCTGCGTCTTGTGCAGGAGCATCCCATCAGCCGGCAGGAAGTGCTGCTGGAGCACCTGCGGAACGAAGGCTTTGAGGTAACGCAGGCCACCGTTTCCCGCGATATCCGGGAGCTGTGCCTTGTAAAGGCAGCCACCACTGAGGGCTACCGCTATGTTTCCAGCCGGAACGAAAGCTTCAACCCCAAGACCCAAGGGCGCTTTGAGACCATCTTCCATGAATCTGTTCTGGAGGTGGACTATGCCGGGCATGTTGTGCTGGTAAAATGCTATTCCGGCATGGCAAATGCCGCCTGCGAGGTTTTTGACGCTTTGCAGTGGAAAAATGTTGTCGGCACCCTTTCCGGTGATGACACCTTTTTAATTGTTGCGCGCTCGGAGCGCGATGCCAAGACCATTTGTTCGGAGCTGACCCGCTATGTGGGGCAGAGATGACGGTAGGAGAATGATGCCATGCTGAGCAGCCTGCAAATTGAAAATGTTGCCGTGATCCAGAAGGCCGAGGTACACTTTGAACCGGGGCTGAATGTATTGACCGGCGAGACCGGTGCGGGCAAATCCATCCTGATCGATTCCATCAATGCGATCCTTGGCAACCGCACTTCTAAGGACTTGGTGCGTACCGGGGCTGCAAAGGCGGTGATCCGCGCTGCCTTTGAGCAGGTGCCGTCTGCGGTGCTGGACAAGCTGGAGCAATCCGGCTACGAGCGCTCGGAGGCACTGCTGCTCAGCCGCGAAATTACCGCCGAGGGCAAGAGCAGCTGCCGCATCAATGGAATGCCGGCTACAGCAGCTGTTCTGCGGGATCTGTGCGGCGGGTTGATCAACATCAACGGTCAGCACGATTCCGTGGGTCTTCTCAACCCGGCACACCATCTGGGCATTCTGGACGATTACGCGCAGAACCGCACTGTTTTTCAGGAGTATTATGCCCTGTACCGGGAACTGGTGCGGGTCAAGCGGGAGTTGGATGCCCTGATCACTGATGAAGCTGAAAAGCAGCGCAAGATCGACCTGTTGCAGTATCAGGTGCAGGAAATCGAGGATGCCGGGCTGACTGCCGGCGAAGAGCAGACGCTGGAAAACCGCCGGAAGGTACTGTCCAATGCGTCTGCAATCCGGGATCGTCTGGCGCAAAGCTATGCGCTGCTTTCCGGCAGCGATGATGCCTCAGGCGCGGTGGATCTGCTTGGGGAAGCCTCCAATGCGGTGGATGCCGCTGCGCAGTTGGACCCTGCTCTTACAGCCGCCGCCGGGCAGCTGCTGGATCTATACTACAACGCCAAGGATGTGGCTGCGGATCTGATCGGGCGGCTGGATGTCTATGACACTAACGATGCAGAGTTGGACGAAGTAGAACAGCGGCTGGATCTCTTGTACCGGCTGAAGCGCAAGTACGGCAGCACGGTGGAGGATGTGATCACTTTTGGGCAGAAGGCCCGGGAGGAACTGGATAACATCCAGCATTCCCAGCAGCGCCATGATGCATTGCAGGCGGAAAAGCTGCGTCTTTACGCAAAAGCGCGGGAAAAGGCAGAGGTGCTGACCCAGAGCCGGCTGAAGGCCTTTGAGGAGTTGAATACCCGCATTTCCGGCACACTGGATTTTTTGAATATGCCGGGTGTGCGTATGACCCTGCGCCATACCCGCGGTCCGCTTGCCAGCCATGGACAGGACAGCGTTGAATTCTACATCTCAACAAACCCCGGTGAAGCGCCCAAGCCGCTGGCAAAAATCGCGTCCGGCGGCGAGCTGAGCCGTATCACCCTTGCCATCAAGAACGCAATGGCTGATAAGGACGCTGTGCCTACCGTGATCTATGATGAGATCGACAGCGGTGTGTCCGGCAAGGCAGCCGGACGCATCGGCGAAGTGCTGCGTCAGAGTGCGCAGGGGCATCAGATCTTGTGCATCACCCATACGGCGCAGATCGCAGCATTGGCTGATTGCCACCTGCTCATCCAGAAAAACGTGTCCAACGAGCGCACCTATACCGAGATCCATCCGCTGGATGAAAACGGTCGCGTGGAGGCGTTGGCGCGCCTCATCTCCGGTGACCATGTCACCGAGATTTCCCGCGCAAATGCACGGGAAATGCTGCAGGAGTGCAAGCGCGACGGCTGATTTTCTTTTACTGAAAGACAACTCTTGACAAGGCAGCGGTCTTGTGATAGAGTAGACAATGTTAATGGCGATGAAGGGATCAAGTACCCTGAAGCGTTCTGTCCAGAGAAGTCCCGGTCGGTGCAAGGGATCACAGAACAGCAGGGGAAATACCTCCCGGAGCTGCAGGCTGAATGCATAAAGCTAGTAGGCTGTGCCGCGTGCGAGCGTTAAAAACGCAGGAGTGTCGCTCTACTCTGGGGTGTGCACTCGTAAGGCCGCTTCCGTGAGGAAACGGCAAACAGAGGTGGTACCGCGAAGTTATCTCGCCCTCTGCCAAATTTATTTTTGGCAGAGGGCGTTTTTGTTTCCTCTGCCCCAAAAACAGGAGGTTTTTCCCATGACGCTGTACGAAGAACTGAAAGCCCGCGGTCTGGTAGCCCAGATCACGGATGAAGAGATCATTGATCTGATCAATAACGGCAAGGCTACCTTTTATATCGGCTTTGACTGCACCGCCGACAGCCTGACCGCCGGTCATTTTCTGGCGCTGACCCTGATGAAGCGTCTGCAGCTGGCTGGCAACAAGCCCATTGC
>CAVKCU010000003.1:0-23423 GCA_963654645.1 Clostridiales bacterium
ATGCCAATGAAGCGGTACAAGTCCGCTGCCAGATGTTTATGCCCCACTCGCAGGGAGCCGAGGGCGAATATGCGAGACCTGAACATATTTTATCAGGAGTGACCGGATGCTGTTTTCGGTCTCCGGTCACTCCTGTTCTTTTACATATTTATCCGCTAATCACCTTTACTAACACGGAGGACTACTCAAATGGACGAATTGAATCCTACGGTGCGCGAACAGGAGATTTATGAGGAGATGGAACTGACCCCGGAAATGATCAAGTCCATCCGAACCCTCTGTGCAACCTGTCTGCGACATTTCGTAGAAGCCAAGGCTTTCAAAATTGCTATCGTGCCGAGTGCAGACAACAGCATGGACACTTGCACTGTCTGTCAGACCCGGCGCGGTTACGATTATGTTGTAATGCACCGCTGATGCTGGTGCTTTATCTCAGTCATCGAAGGAGATGATGTGTATCGTATAAAAAGAATTGCTCCCATACTTCAACAGAAACCCGCTGCCCAGGAGGTGCAGTGGGTTTCTTACATATCCAAACGGAGGTTTCGCAATTTGGAATCTACTTTGAAATTCCAACGCGGAGACATCTACTTCGTTCGACTTGACAACCGCACAGGTTCCGAACAAAGCGGAACCCGTCCAGCAGTCATCTTACAAAACGATGTGGGAAACTCCTGTTCACCGACATTGATCGTTGCGACTTTGACAAGTAAGACAGAAAAGAAAGCTACGCAGCCGACGCATTGTCTGGTGGAACCGGAGGGGCTGGAGCCGTCCATCGTTCAGGCTGAGCAAATCTTCACCATCGACAAAAGCCGTGTTAAAAGATTTGTCGGACACCTCACCCCAGAAGAGATGGGGCGGGTCGATGATGCTGTGAAAATCAGCCTTGCTCTGAACCCAATGGGAAGCATCCAAAAGCTCAAACCTATCGTCCGTTCTACGGCGGCTTACGCACCGCCAGAAGTAGTTGACGGTAAGCCGCCTGTCTATCCCTACACTCCTATCAAATCCGATTTTGAGGATGCAGGAACAGTCGAAGAAATGATGTTATACACCGAACTGCAATCCGCTGTTCACGCAATGATCCAGCGGCTCGAATACAGCTTCACCTTTAATCCCAGCTTGCTCACCAGCCCGAAGCGTAAGAAGCAAGTGACTGAGATTTTGACCGAAGCTGAAAAATACATTTGGCGAATTAAGGAGGAAATCAGATGCGCCTGAAGAATGACACTGAAAATTTTGCAGCTTCCTTCAATATCACCCCGCCTTACCAAATGAGGGTGATTCACAGCAGTAAGCTGATCTACCCCCGTGAAATCTACCAGCGGGGTGTGCAGCGCAAGCGGGTGGAACTGATTGCTGCTGACTTCAACGAATACGTTGCGAATGAGCCGAAGATCAGCTTCCGCAACGGCAAGTATTATGTGGTGGATGGCCAGCACACCATCGAAGCGCGCATCCTTCGTAACGGCGGCAGAGCCTTGCCGATTCTCTGCAAGGTCTACACCGGTATGACCATGCAGCAGGAAGCCCTGCTCTTTGCCGAACAGAACGGCCATTCTGCCCCTTTGTCTGCGGGCATCAAGCTGCGTGCAAAGGTTGCGGGCGATGATGCTCCTTCCAAAGAATTTCTCGCTGCTACCAACCGGGTGGGGCTGGCATTCAACTATGACGGCTTGCAGTTGAGTGATTACCGCATCAGCTGCGTGGGCACCGCTCTCAAGCTGTACAACGAGATGGGCGAAAAAATCTACTGCGAAACCCTGCGGCTGATCGTGGCTGCGTGGGATGGCAAGCCTGATTCGTTCCGTGCATCTGTCCTGCGAGGTATGATGCACTTTGTGGAACTGTATCACGGCGAGTTCAGCGAGGAACGGCTGGTTCGTGCGCTGGGCAACGTCCATCCTATGGAGATTTACCGTGTCGGCAGGGATAACCCTGCAAAGCTGCCCGGATGGAAGAAATACGTTTTTCCCATCTACATGGCTTACAACGGCAAAGGCCGCAAGGACGCCTTGCCGATGAAGTTCTAAAACATATTTCCTCTGCAAAGAGGCACCTGCAAGTTGCGGGTGCCTCTTATTACATAATTACATCGCACTATCGCTACTTTTGAAAGAAGGACTAGATATGACCAATATGAATGTGATTCCTGTGTCGCAGGATTCGTATATCGTTAATGGCTGCAAAGTGAAAATCACTTATGCAGAAGATGGTGACAGTATGGAGGTTCTTCAGAAACTGATTCATGATACCCTCTGCGAAGAAGCCAAGAATTATAGTTAAATCGACATCCTTGCAACAAGGATAGTCCAGCACTAAAATAATGGTACAGTTGATGCAGCAACCAATTCAAACAAACGAATGTGCGCACAGTATCGTTGTTTTAGTTATACATAGGAGTGACAACGATGAAAAAACGTGTATATACCTTATATCGTGTTTCGACCATTGGACAGGTCGAAAAGGATGACATACCCATGCAAAAAGAAGCCTGCCACGAATTTGCAGAACGGCAGGGCTGGGAAATCGTCAAGGAGTTTTCCGAAAAAGGCGTTTCCGGTTTCAAGAAATCTGCAAAAGACCGCGATCAGCTCCAGCTGCTTCAGCAGGCTGCTGCTGCCGGAGAGTTTGATGTTCTGCTGGTGTTCATGTTTGACCGTCTGGGTCGGCGTGACGACGAAACGCCCTTTATCGTGGAATGGTTCACGAAGCAAGGGGTCGAGGTCTGGAGCGTAAATGAAGGTCAGCAGCGTTTTGATTCCCATGTCGATAAGCTGATGAACTACATCCGCTACTGGCAGGCATCCGGCGAAAGTATCAAAACTTCTATCCGTACTCGCACCCGTATAGAACAGCTTACAGAGGAAGGTCACTATACCGGTGGAACGGTTGCTTTCGGGTACAAGCGTGTAAAAAAGGGTCGCGTGAACAAGAAAAATCAGGAAGTCTGTGAGCTGGAAATCAACGAGGAAGAAGCAGAGATCGTCCGTCTGATATTCCAGAAATACGTTTATGAAGGCTACGGTGTAAAGCGAATCTGCAACTACCTTGTAGAGAACAACATCATGGGACGGAACGGCAAGAACATCCCGACCACGACTCTGGTTCGGATGGTGCGAAATAAAACCTATCTGGGCTACCTCATCAACGGCAACGTCGAAAAGGAATGCCCGGAATTGAGGATCATCGAGCCGGAAGTATTTGAAAAGGCTCAGGAGCTGCGGGATGCTCGCCGCAGAGAGAAGGGAGAAGACTCTGATAGTTACAGTCCTCATGCTCTGCTTTGTGGGAAGGTGTTCTGTGCACACTGCGGAAATCGCCTGAACATCACGAGCAGCGGACGCACCAGACTGCGTGCGGATGGCTCCACGGTGAAGGAAAAGCGGTTCCGTTATAGCTGCCATTATAATGTACGGCATCCGGGTCAATGCGATGGACAGTCCGGCTACGGTGTAACAAAACTGGACGCAATCGTAGAGAGTATCGTATGCACCAAGTTTTCGGAGATTTTAGAGTGTTCCAAAAGCAAGCTGCTTCAGGATATGCTTCGCAAGGACATGGAAGTAGCGCAGAAAGAAGTATCACGCGCAAAGAGTGAACTCGACCTCAAGGATGACGAACGGAATGCATTGAAGGATGAAATGATTCGCGTCATCCGGGGAAAGAGCAGCATCGACCGTGATATGATCCAGCAGCTTCTGGATGAAAATCAAGCTGCGATCCAAGCAGCACAGGACGCCCTGACCGCTGCACAGAACAAGCTGGAGGAGATTGAGCAGGAAAACAAGAAAGCTGAAAATGATTGCAGCAATCTGTTCACTTGGGCAAGCACCTATCAGAACGCATCCTTTCAGCAGCGGCAGGCAATCCTCAACCAGTTCATCAAGGAAGTCCGTGTTGGACGGGATTATGATATTGAGATCATCCTCAATGTTCCACTGGAGGAGTTTGAAGAATTTAAGAGTCATTCACTCTCGGTGCGTACTCCGAGTGGGCGGAAAACGGACCTTAAACAAGCACCCGTTAGGGGGCTGGGTACTCCGAATGGGGGAATCGTCGTTTTTGACAAAACTTCTGGTGAAGCTATGAACATTATGCCGAAAAGTTCGGCACACGTCACTTTGCGCTGTCAAGACGAATGATGCACGATTTTGCAAAGAACGGCAAAAAGAAACGCCGTATCGTTTAACACGATACGGCGTTTTATGGACTCGAAGGGAGTCGAACCCTCGACCTTTCGGATGCGAACCGAACGCTCTCCCAACTGAGCTACGAGCCCATATTTAAGCCCCCAAAAACCGCTTGGGGGCGCGTGGTATATAACTCCAGATTGTTTAAGGACCGCATGGGCTCCCAACTGAGCTATAGGCCCATATTGATGACGCTGATAGTGTACCGCGTTTCGGGGCGTTTGTCAAGCAATTTTGGAGAGAGCCAGCGGGAAATCACAACCGACCCAGCTGCCAGAAGGCTACGGCGCTGGCGGCAGCGACGTTGAGGGAATCCACCCCATGGGACATAGGGATCTTTACGGTGTAATCGCAGGCAGCGATGGTGCTGTTTGCCAGACCGTCGCCCTCGGTGCCCAGCACGATAGCAAGCTTCGGCTCGGCAGCAAGGGCTGCATCGTCGATGCTGACCGAGCGGTCGCTCAGCGCCATGGCAGCGGTCTTGAAGCCCAGTGCATGGAGCTGGGCGCTGCCGTTTTCCGGCCAGTCGGCAGGGAGAGCGCCGATCTGCGCCCACGGCACCTGAAACACCGTGCCCATGCTCACCCGCACCGCGCGGCGGCACAGCGGGTCGCAGCAGGAAGGGGTGATGAGCACGGCATCCATATTCAGCGCGGCAGCGCTGCGGAAGATGGCTCCTACGTTAGTGGAGTCTACAATGCCCTCCAGCACAGCCACCCGGCGGGCATGGGCGCACACCTGCTCCACCGTGCGGGGCGCAGGGCGATGAAAGGCGCACAGCACGCCCCGGGTCAGTGCATAGCCGGTAAGCTGCGCCAGCAGCTCCCGGTCGGCGGTGTACACCGGCGCATCGCCGCAGCGGGTCAAAATCTCCTGCGCCGGACCGGTGATCTGTTTGCGCTCCATCAGCAGGGACAAGGGCTGGTATCCGGCGTCCAGCGCCCGGGCGATCACCTTGGGGCTTTCGGCAATAAAGATGCCCTTTTCCGGCTCCAGACGGTTACGCAGCTGCGCCTGCGTGAGCCGGGCGTAAATGTCCAGCTCCGGGGCGGTAAGGTCGGTGATCTCGTGAATGACAGGCATGGAAACGCTCCTTTAAAATGATGTTTTTTCTATTGTAGCATAAGACCGGACAGAATGCAAAATCCCTGCTGCACACAGAGCACAGCAGGGATTTGGATGCTGAAAGAAAAGTAACGCTTACTCCGAGCGCAGTGCCTTGACAGGGTTGCTCTTTGCGGCGCTGCGGGCGGGGATCAGGCCGCCCAGCATAGTAAGCAAAGTAGCCAGAACGATCAGGATCAGCGCAGCCTGCGGCGGCAGCGAAGCCGACACGCTGACGTCTCCCGCGATGTGGTGGATCAGCATATTGCCGGGGATGAGCAGCAGCAGACAGAGCACCACGCCCATTACGCCGGAGCACAGGCCGATGATAAAGGTCTCGGCGTTGAATACCTGCGAGACGTTGTGCTTGGAGGCGCCGATGGCGCGCAGGATGCCGATTTCCTTGCGGCGCTCCAAAACGCTGATATAGGTGATGACACCGATCATGATAGAGGACACTACCAGCGAGATAGCCACAAAAGCCACCAGCACATTGCTGACCATGCCCACGATCTCGGTAACAGAGTTCATCAGGGTGCCTACCATATCGGTGTAGTGGATCACCTTATCTTCTTCGCCCTGCTGCCGCATGGCGGCGTTGTAGGCGTCCAGCTCGCTCACCACCTGCGCCTTGGTGTCAAAGCTGTTGGGATAGATATAGATGCCATCGGGCTTTGCGTAGTCCACATAGCCGATATCACTCAGGATCTTTTCATAGCTGGAAGCGGAGGAAAGCAGGGTGTTTTTGATCAGCTCGGTCAGGTCGGAGCCGGTCATGTTGATCTGAATGGCCTGCTGGAACACGGTGGGGTCGATCTTGAGCGCGCTTTCCACCTGCGTGCTCAGCTGCGCAATATTGCTCTGGATGGTCTGCGCGATCTTCTGCTCCAGCTGCCCTGCCAGCTTCTGGATGGCGGGACCCATCTGCTCCTGCAAAGCAGCGGTGAGCTGGACCTGCAGCGCCTCGCCCAGCTGGGCGGAGTAAGTCTCCATCACAGTCTGCAGATTCTGCTGGAGGGTCTCAGCAAACTGTTCTTCCAGCCCGGAGGTATCCAGCAGGTCGCCCATGGATTCAGCCAGCAGCGTCTGGAAGGCCTCGGTCTTCATATAGGAGGAAAAGCCGATCTTGTCCAGATTCAACAGGCCGTTGCTAATGATATAACGCTTGTAACCGTTCAGGATCTTCTTCATCAGCGTCTGCAGGCCCTCCTGAGAGATGTTCAGCTCTACGCCGTCGAACAGCTCGCTCATGTCCATCTCCATGTCCGGCAAAGGCAACCCGCTGAGATCCAGCTTGAAGCTGGAGGGGTCGATGAGAGTTGCAAGGTCAAAGGAGCCATCGGTCAGATCAAACGCGCCGTCCAGATCAAAGTGCAGGGCGCTGGTGTCAAACTGAAAAGCATCCTTGAGGGCATCTGTGTCCACCGAGAATAGCGAAGCAATGTCCAGCACGCTGTTGCCGGCGGCGTCAAAGGGCTCGCCGGTCAGCACATTGATTTCCGGGTCAGCCAGCTGCTGGCGCACGATCTCGCTGTCAGCCGCCTGATCGATGACATGATAGGTCAGATCATGCAGGTAGTCCAACCCGCTGTGCAGGATCGTTGAGGTAGCATCAGCCTTAGGTTGCACGATGCCTACAATGGTCAGCTCCTCGCTGTCGGCTACCAGCTGCTGCATATAGGCCTCGTCATTCATCTTGTTCAGCCAGACCTTGTGCTCGGCATCGTAGACATAGCAGTCGGCCTTGTTTACAAGCTTGAAGGTCATGCCCAGAAAATCGTCATAGGTATAGGTGCCGTAGTCCGTGGGCAGATCGATCTTCTGATTCTGGGCATACTGCTGTAAAATTTTATCCAGTTCAGCCTGATCCCGCAGACCCATGGCGTACAGTGTGTAATCCGAGATGCTGCCGTCAGCATTCAGCGTCAGCACCAGCTCGTTGTATTTTTCCGGCCAGCGGCCTGCCTTGACATCATACTGATCCTCATACAGGGCGGGCGTCTCGGCCATTTCGCAGAACACGTAAGGGCTGGACATGGAGGTCATGATGCTGGTCACCGAGGTGTTCTGACTGGCAATATCCGAAAAAGTGGTGTCCGGGTTCAGCTTCTGTACCGTGCCGTCCGGGTTCTGGCGGTAGATCAGCGGATAAGAGGAATATGCGTACTCCACTGTGGCATTGTCCCGGATGGTGCAGGCATCGCTGTCCAGATATTCTTTCAGTGACCGCAGATCGTTGCTGGTGGCGCCAATGTTCAGCTGAGATAACAGCTGGCTCACCGTGACCATCCCCTCCGGCGCGGGAGAAGCACTGGACGAAACGCTGGTGTAGGTATCCGGATCCATCATGCTGGTCAGATCTACGCCAGTGCTGCTGATCTGCAGCGGGTAGGCAGCCAGTGTAGATTTTTCCATGTTGCTGATATAACGGCTCACACCGTTGGACAGGGAAAGGATCAGCGCAATGCCGATAATGCCGATAGAGCCGGCAAAAGCGGTAAGCAGGGTGCGTGCCTTTTTGGTAAGCAGATTGTTGAAGCTGAGAGAAAGAGAGGTGAGCAGTGACATGGAGGAGTGCCCCATGTTCCGGTGCACGGGTGCTGCGGAAACAGCCTCGTCTTCAGGCTCATAGGGCATGGTGTCAGAGCGGATCACGCCATCCTGCAGCTTTACGATGCGGGTAGCGTAGCGCTCAGCCAGCTCCGGGTTGTGGGTGACCATGACCACCAGCCGGTCCCGCGCTACTTCCTTTAATAGTTCCATTACCTGAATGCTGGTCTCGCTGTCCAGCGCACCGGTGGGCTCGTCGGCAAGCAGGATGTCTGGGTTGTTCACCAGCGCACGGGCAATGGCTACGCGCTGCATCTGCCCGCCGGACATCTCACCGGGGTGCTTGTGCAGCTGGTTGCCCAGCCCCACCTGCTCCAGTGCTGCGGCGGCACGGCGGCGGCGCTCGGCCTTGGAAACGCCCGAGATGGTCAGCGCCAGCTCCACATTGCCCAGCACGGTCTGGTGGGGGATCAGGTTGTAGCTCTGGAACACAAAACCGATGGTGTGGTTCCGGTAGGAGTCCCAGTCACGGTCGGTATATTTTTTAGTAGAAATGCCGTTGATGACCAGATCGCCGCTGTCGTAGCGGTCCAGACCGCCGATGATGTTCAGCAGTGTGGTCTTGCCGGAGCCGCTTGGCCCCAGAATTGCCACAAATTCGTTGTCCCGCAGGTTCAGGCTGACGTTGTTCAGCGCGTGCTGCACCAACTCGCCTGTCTTATATTCTTTGTTGATCTGTTTGAGTTTGAGCATAGATGTGCCTTTCCGGTATGCGCCGCCGGGCGCTGCTGCCTGTGGTTTGAAAATAGGAAACAGTTGCAGACAATATCATTTTAATTTTAGCAAAATATTGTGAAATAAATGTGAAATCCGCGTTCACAAATCCTGGCAAACCGGAGCTTTTGTCCCAGAGCGCAGGGCCGCTGCACTAGGTCTCCCCTGCCGCTTCCCGCTGTTCTGTGACGATCCGCTTACAGGAAAGATAAAGCTGCATGGAGATCACGGAAGCCTTGCTGTCCGGAGCTTCTGCACGCAAAACGGACTTCTGCAGGCGTCCAAGCACGCGCAGAAGTCCGTTCGTTTCTTAAAGCCTAAGACCGCTTTTCGTCAGGAGACCTTTAGGCTTATTTTTACTTTTGCTCCTTGTCCACTACCTGGATCTTGCCCTTCTTCCACAGCACATAGGAGGTCAGTATGCCGATGGGCAGCATCACGATGATAAGGAACACTCAAAGTTCTTTCAGGGAAGCTGTTATGAAAGAGAAAAAATGAAGAAAAGAAGATAGCTTTTGGGAGGGCAGACACTCTCTGCAGGATCAGTTTGCCTTCTTGGCTTCGCCTTCCGGGAAGATGATCTTATTCACAAAGAAGAAGATGACCATGGAGATGCCGCCGTTGAGCACGGTGGTGCCGATGTTGTAGATGAAGTCCGGCACCAGCAGACCTGCTACTGCCACCCAGATGCAGTTGATGGAGTTGACGATGCAGGTGATAACGCAGAACGCCAGCAGATACCAGCCGATCTGCTTTGCCAGATTGCCCTTGCTGCGGAACACGAAATTGCGCTGGATGGGGAAGTTGATGCACTCGCCGATGACCATAGCGACCATGTAGGCGCAGAAGTAGGGCAGACCGCCGTGGGCGGCATCGTAGCCGAGGATGTTCCACTTAAAGGTCTCGCCGAAGAGGGTGATGTCGATGCCCGGCCAGCCGAAATCCACCACCGGCAGGCTTGCAAACGCCTTGGGCAGGAACTGCAGCAGCAGGTACTTGAACACAGTGATAAGGTTGGACACGATGACGAACAAGCCGCCCTCCCGCACCCACTTGGCAGCGGCGGGATGCTTTGCCGCAAAGTTATTCCAGAAATTCATATTCTTCTCCCCTTCTTATCTGGACTGCTCATCCAGCTTTGCCTGATAACGGCTGTTCGCCACATAGTTCTGCAAAAGGCCAACCAGTGCACGCAGAATGCCGATGACCCAGAAGCCCTTCGCTTCCATCACAAGACCGTCCACGGTCTCCTCGCCAATGATGCCGCCGGTCATCTGCGCCAACCCGCGCAGGGGCATATTGTACTGGAACAGAATGTTCAGGTTGGGCTTGCCGTTCTTTTCGCCGGAGCGCACCAGCAGCGTCAGTACCCCTGCAATGAGCCAGCACAGCGGGCTGCGGCTGTGGTTCAGCTCGCCCAAGGTCATGGTGCGGTCGATGGCGGTGGTTTCCTCCGGCAGCGGACGCCCCAGCAAAGCCTCAAACTCCGCATCCGGCACCTCCTGCACATGGGCGGTGCGGTAATGCTCAAGCTCTTTGCCTGCGTAAGGGTCGGGTGCGCCGGTGCCCGGCAGGGTGATGTCGGTGGTCAGGCGGATGTCCTGCACATTGGCACCCACCAGCAGCTGATAGCTGCCGCCTTCCACCTCCCAGCGGTCGGTGGCTACGTTCCAGTAGCGGAAGGTCTTATCGTCCAGCGGGATAGTGACCGTCTTGCTCTCCCCTGCCTTAAGGAACACCTTCGCAAAGCCCTTCAGCTCCTTGGCGGGGCGGAAAACCGTTGCATCCGGTTTTGCCACATAGAGCTGCGCAATTTCCGCACCGGCGCAGCTGCCGGTGTTGGCAAGGGTAAAGGTGACTTTTTCTGCATTTACCTTCAGATCGCTGTACGCAAAGGTGGTGTAGCTCAGACCGTAGCCAAAGGGATACCGCACCGCCTTATTTGCAGTCTCGTAGTAGCGGTAGCCAATGTACAGCCCTTCCCGGTACTCGGCGTTCTGCTTTTTACCCGGGAAATACCGGGCGGCGGGAGTGTCCTCGTAGCGCAGGGGGATGGTCTCTGCCAGCTTGCCGCAGGGGTTCTGCCAGCCGGTGAGCACTTCCAGCATCGCACCGGCACCAGCCTGCCCGCCCAGATAGCCGTGCGCCACAGCCTTGCACTTTTCCACCCAGTCGGTCTCGATAACGCTGCCCGCGCTGACCACTGCCACCACGTTGGGGTTGGCTGCGGTGACAGCATCCAGCAGCTGCTTTTGCACCGCCGGGATGCCGATGTGGGTGCGGTCGAGGCCTTCGCTCTCGCTGGATTCGTCCAGACCGATGCACAGGAGCACTACATCTGCCATCTTTGCCTGCGAGACAGCCTCCTCCAGATAGGCTTTATTGGGCTTGCCGCTGCGCTCGTAACCGGCGCAGTAGCCGACCATGTCCAACTCTGCCGCTTCCATGGCGTCCTTCAGGCTGTCCACCCGGGTGGGGTTCACCATGCTGGAGCCTGCACCCTGATACCGGGGCGTCAGGGCAAAATCTCCGATAAGAGCTACTTTTTTGCCGTGCTTCAGGGGCAGGATGCCGCCCTCGTTTTTCAGCAGAACGATGCTCTCCGCTGCCGCCCGGCGTGCCAGCTCATGATGCGCTTTTTCATCAAACTTGCGGGGTGCTTTTTCCATGGCTGCGGTGGTGGAAAGCACCAGCTCCAGCAGCTCGTCCACCCGCAGGTCGATCTCCTGCTCGGTCAGGCTGCCCTCAGCCACCGCCTTCAGCAGCTTGCGTGCCCCGCCCAGACCCGGGGAGGGCATTTCCAGCGTGGAGCCGTTCTTCACGCCCTCCACATGGTCGTTGGAGCCGCCCCAGTCGGTGACGACTGCGCCGTCAAAGCCCCATTCCTTGCGCAGGATATCCACCAGCAGGTGATGGTTCTCGTTAGCATAGATATCGTTCACCCTGTTGTAGGCGGACATGATGGACTTGGGGTGTGCTTCTTTGACCACGATCTCAAAGGCGGTAAGGTACAGCTCCCGCAGGGTGCGCTCGTCCAGCACGGAATTGCTGGCCATGCGGCGCAGCTCCTGACTGTTTACCGCAAAGTGCTTGGGACAGGCGGCTACGCCGTTTTCCTGAATGCCGCGGACGTAGGCGGCTGCCATCTTGCCGGAAAGGTAGGGGTCCTCGGAGAAATACTCAAAGCTGCGTCCGCACAGAGGGCTGCGCTTCACGTTCAGGCCCGGGCCCAGCAGAACATTTACCCGGTTCGCGGCGGTCTCCTCGCCCAGCGCCCTGCCTACTTCTTCGCCCAGCGCCGGGTCCCAGCTGTTCGCCATGGTGGCGGCGGTGGGGAAACAGGTGGCAGGCACACTGGGGTTCAGGCCCAGATGGTCGGCTGCGCCCGCCTGCTTACGCAGACCGTTGGGACCGTCCGACAGCCAGATGGCGGGCACGCCCTGCTTGGGGTAGTCCTGCGTCTGCCAAGTATTTTTGCCGGACAGCAGGGCACATTTTTGTTCAAGGGAAAGCTTTTGGAGAATTTCAGGGTGTTTCATAGCGTCTCCTCATATAAAAAACGGGCGGCGATGCTCCCGCACCGCCGCCCATGGGCCATCAGCGTTTGCCGGTGGGGTTGCAGACCACAGAGGTGTTGGGCTCGGTGACTTCGGCAGAATAGGTCTTAGTGCCGTCGCCGTTGTCGGTAACGTTCACGGTGATCTCCTCGTCGGAATCGGCAGTCAGGGTCAGAGTGCCGTCCCCGTTATCTGCATAGGTACCCTTGGCAGATTCAATACCGGTGTTGTCGCCGGTGTAGTCATAGGTGAGCGAGAAGGTGCCGTCCTCCATCAGGTAGATGTGGCAGCCCAGCCAGCCGTCTGCGTCCTTCTGAGACAGCTCCATGAACAGGCCGTCCATGGCAGGCGCTGCGGATGCTGCACTGGGGTCGAGAGTACCGGTGGGGTTGCAGACCACAGAGGTGTTCGCCTCGGTGAACTCCAGCGTATAGCTGATGGTACCGTCTTCGTTGGCAGCGGCAGCAGCGGTATGCACCGTGCCGTCCTCTGCGGTCAGGGTCAGGGTGCCGTCTGCGCCGATCTCGTAAGTGCCCTTTTCGCCCTCGACACCGGCATTTTCAGCGTTGTAATCGTAGGTAACGGAGTAGCTGCCGTCCTGCATCAGGTAGACGTGGCAGCCCAGCCAGCCGCCCGCATCGGTCTGGGACAGTTCCATGAACAGGCCGTCCTTTGCTTCTTCCGATGCTGCGGTGCTCTCGGCAGTTTCGGAGACGGCTGCGCTCTCAGAGGAAGTCGCCGCTGTCGTTGCGCTGCTGCGGAAGAACATTGCCCAGAACACCAGCGCCACCACGGCAGCGATGCCCACGCAGATACCAGCCTTTGCGCCCTTGCCCAGCTTTTTACCGGCAGGGATGCGCTTGAGGATCAGCAGAACGATGGCGATGAACAGGATGCTGTCCACGATAGCCAGCAGGATGAGCCAGTAGGGAGTGTTATCTACAGCCGCCGCAATGGCAATGCTGTTTGCCTGCGTGTACAGGATGTTGTGGCAGGCGCGGCGCATGGCCTGCTGTGCGGTGTTGGAAGAGGAATCCAGCTTGACGCCCATGAGGCAGAGCATCATGTCGCCGCCTGCGCGGAGGGCAAGGTTGATGTCCATCCAGCTGGTGTTGCCCATGGCAGAGTCGGTGACCACCATGCCGTGGAAGCCCCACTCGTTGCGGAGCACATCGGTGAGCAGCGCCTTGGAAGCGCCCGCCCAGGTGTTGCCAAGGCGGCTGTAGCTGCTCATGACGGCGGTGGTGCCGCCCTCCTTGACAGAAAGCTCAAAGGGCTTGAGGTAAATTTCGCGGATGGACTGCTCGTTTGCCCAGACAGAGATGGACAGACGGTTGGACTCCTGATCGTTCAGGGCAAAGTGCTTGATGTAGGTGTAAACGCCTTGACTGTCCACGCCCTGCACCATGGCAGCGCCCATCTTACCGGAGAGCAGACCGTCCTCGCTGTAATACTCGAAGTTACGACCGGAGAAGGGGGTGCGGTGGATGTTCATGCCGGGGGCATACAGACCCACCACATGGTTTGCGGCGGCCTCGGCACCAAAGGCGGTGCCAAAGCGCTGGGCAAGGTCGGTGTTCCAGCTGGAACCCACAATGACCTCGCTGGGGAAGGAAACGCCCTTCAGGCTGCTGACCAGACTGTTGATGCCGGCAGGGCCGTCCAGATCGTTGGTGGCGGGCTTGCCCACGCTGGCAACTTCCGGGGTGGACCAGCCGCCGTTGGAGATCATGTTGGTCATGTCGTCCACGCTGAGCTGCTCCAGCAGGTCGTCCCACTTGGGGTCATCGTAATCCAGCCCGGTCATATCCTCCAGCGTCAGGCCGTGGTCTGCAATGGTAATGGGCTGGTCGCTGTCGTTATTCTCGTAGACAGGAGTATTCTCCTTGGCGGCAACAGTCTCTGCGCTGGCAGTCTTGCCGTCGGTGCGGGCGGTGGGCAGCGTGCCCTCCCAGTCGGCACGGGAGACGTACTGCTTGATCTGACCCTGTGCCACATCCTCAAACTCGTTGGTGGCAGCCACAAGGTCGGTGCTGCGGGCGTTATCGCCGCTGTAAGTGATGGTGGCAGGCACTTCGTACTCCCGCTGGTCGATCACCTCGTGGGCGTTGTTCATCAGCTTGATCTGGTAAGTACCTGCTTCCAGAACATAAGCCTTTGCGCCGGTCTCATCGTAGGAAGCCATGTCCTCCGGGGCAAAGGTGACGGTCACCTTCTCGGAAGCGCCGGGCTGCAGCAGGCTTGTCTTAGCAAAGCCTGCCAGCACCACATGGGATTTTTCAATGCCGCCGATGGTATAGGGGGCGGTGTAGTAGACCTGCACCACGTCCTTGCCTGCCACAGCGCCGGTGTTCTTGACCTCTACGGTCATCTCGATGGCACTGTCGGTGGTCTTGTAGTCGGCGATGGACTGCTCAAAGGTGGTGTAGGACAGGCCGTAACCGAAGGGGTACTGCACTGCCTTTGCGTAAGCGGCTTCATCGCACACGCCGGTGGTGTTGTCCACATAGCGGGTCTCGTAGAAGCGGTAGCCCACATAGATGCCCTCGGCGTACTCTACATAGTGGTGCTTGAGGTTGGAGTAGGTAAAGTCACCTGCATTCCAGTAAGCCGGAGCGGTGGTCAGGTCGTAAGCGTAGGTATCCGACAGGCGTCCGGAGGGGTTCACCTTGCCGGACAGGATCTCGCCCACGGCGTTGAAGCCGGTGGAGCCGAGGCTGCCGATCCACAGAGCAGCATCGATGGAGTCATCCTCCAAAAAGCCCAGCTCCATGGCGTTGGAGGAGTTGATGAGGACGATCACCTTGCCAAAGCCCTGTGCCTTGATGAGCGCCAGCAGATCCTCTTCGTCCTGTGTCAGTTCCAGATAATGTCTGCCGTCGTCAATCTTGCTGTAGCCGGCAGCGTACATATCCTGCGGCAGGTCGCCGCCCTCGCCGCCCACGCGGGAGAAGGTGACGATCGCCACATCCGAGAATGCCTTGGCGTTCTGCAGCAGCGTGTCGGTGTACTGCGCTGCGGGCACCTCGGCGGGGGTGAAGTTGGAGCCTTCAAAGCCCTTTTGGGCTGCACGGCTGACGCCGGACTTCTTGTAGAAGTCCACCAGCTCCTGATTGACCGTGAACCCGGCGTTGGTCAGACCGGTGACGAGGTCAATGTTGGAGGAGGTGTCGCTTGCGCCGGAGCCGCTGCCGCCGTAGATGGGGTCCACGGAGCCGTAGCCGAACAGGTTGACGGCGGTGCCCTCTGCCAGCGGCAGGGCATTGTTCTGGTCCTTCAGCAGAACAGCGCCCTCCTGCACCAGTTCCTGTGCCATGGCGCGGCTCTGCTCTGCCGCCTGCTCCACAGTCAGGCTCTGTCCGGTGGTTACCTGCTTCTGACCCGTCAGCAGCGGGTTGAGGTTTGCGGTCATAAACGGGGTAATGGCGGAATAGAAGATTCCGCAGGCGATGTTGACCACGAGACCGATGGTCAGCAGCACCGCAATGGGAACGATGCCTTTTTTGCGGGGCGGGCGCTTTTCGTTACGCTCTTTCACTACAAATTCCTTGCCTTTCCTTCATTCTTTTGGTGAATCAGCGGATGGTAGCCTTACTATAACAAAGGAAAGGCGGGCGGGTATATCAATAAAAAGAAGTTTATAAAAAAATGCGGAACAAACCGTCCCGCATCTCTGTTATCATCTCATAAATTTGTCAATTCCTGCGGGCAGTCCCGGTACTGCTGCGGGGTCTGCCCGGTGCGGTCCCGGAAGATCTTGGTAAAATAGCTCTGAGAGGCATAGTTGAGGATGCCGGAAATTTCCGCCAGCGAATACTCGGTGTACCGCAAAAGATACTTCGCCTCTTCCACCCGCTGCGCGTGGAGATAGTCCGGGATGGAATAGCCGGTCTCCTGCCGGAAGCGCTCTGCCACGGTCTTAGAGCTGAGCCCGGTCAGCAGGGCAAGGTGCTCGGCGCGGATGTTCTCGTGCAGATGGCGGGAAATATAGTGCAGGCACTTTTGCACCGTGGGCGAATAGCCGCCCTGCTTGCCCTGCTGCACCTTACGGCAGAAATCCATGCTCATCTCGTAGAAGGTGCGCAGGATGTCGATGGCTTGGGTCATCACATCCATCCGCTGACAGTAAAGGTCGCTGAGGGTCAGCGCTTCCTCCTCGTCCACGCCGCCCTTGATGGCGGCACGGGACACGATCACGGCAAACCCCACAAAATGGTACTTCATCTGCCGCAGGGGGTCATCCGACATTTTTCCGCTTTTTCCCTGCTCCGGCTTGCGCATATACCGGGCAAGCTCCTCGACATTCCCTGCTGCGACCAGCGCGGCGATGCGCTCCTCCAGCTGTGTGGTGATATGCGGCTCCGGGGTTTCCCGTATCTGGAACAGCGCCGCCTGAAACGGTTGTCCGATGGGCAGACGGTCTTCATCGTTGCACAGCAGAATATTCTCCTCCGGGATCATGGTGCCGTGCACAAGGCATAGCAACAGGCAGACCGCACTTTTCAGCTGCGAAAGGGTGACCAGCGGAGAATTGAGCAGCCCGGTAGCCAGCGTGCGCAGTGCCTCCGGGGTGAACAGCGTCTCCTGCCCGTAGGCGGCAAAAATTTCCTCATAGCTGCGGTGCACCGGAGACACCAGCCCCGTGACCCAGTACAGCTGCGCATCCAGCTTTGCCACCGCAAACAGATAGCCGGGCTTGATGTGGAAAATAGCCGGGTGCAGTGCATCCCGCTTTTGCAGTTCAAAATCCTGCAGCGTCATCCTGAAGCCGTATTCCGGCACCGGCGTTTTGGAAAAGCGGGACCACTCCGCCACCACATGACCGTCCTGTGCCACCAGAAGCGCCGGGATCTGGGTAGCATCGTACAGATGCTGACAAATGCTCTGGTACTGCTCCATGATTTTCACCTTCTTATATACTATTCTATATAACTGTACCATACCGGGCTGCATCATGCAATAAAAAAGTCCGGCTGCTCCTGACCAAAAAACCAGAAACAGCCGGATAAAAAGAAGAAAATGAAGGAGAAAATGTCAAAAGGTAGTTAGACTCTTGCCAAGCCGTCCACGCTCAGCACAACGCCGGTGATGTAGGATGCCTTCTCCGAGGCAAGGAACACCAGTGCATTGGCGATATCCTCCGGCTGACCCAGACGGCGCAGGGGGATCTGTGCAGCGAGGGGATCAAGGATCTCCTTGGGCACGGCTTTCATCATGTCGGTCTCGGTAATGCCGGGGGCAACAGCGTTGACCCGGATGCCCTGCGGGCCAAGCTCCCGGGCAAGGGTCAGGGTAAAGCCGTTGACTGCGAACTTGGAGGTGGGGTAAGCCACGCCGGTGACCTGCCCGGTAATGGACACCACCGAGGAGACGTTCAGGATGACGCCGCTGTGCTGCTCTGCCATCCACTTGGCGGCGGCATGGGCGCAGTTGAACACGCCCTTGACGTTCAGATCCATGGTCTTATCGAACAGTTCCTCGGTATAGTTGGCAAAGGGGGTGCTTTCCGACATGCCGGCGTTGTTTACCAGAATGTCGATCTTGCCGTACTTTGCGGCAACGGCGTCCATGGCAGCCTGCACGGCAGCGGCATCGGCAAGGTTCGGGCAAATGCCCTCCACCACAGCATCCGGCAGCTCTGCCTTCAGCTCTGCCACTGCGTGGTCGGCGGTCTCCTGACGGCTGGCACACAGCACCACCGATGCGCCCTCCTGCAAAAAGGCTCTGACCGTCGCCAGACCGATGCCCCGGCTGCCGCCGGTGACAACTGCAACTTTATTTTCCAGTAACATGGGCACGCTCCTTAATCTTCGATGTTGAGTTCTTCTTTCAGCTTTTGGGAGATATCAAAGGCACTGTATGCCATGGGGATGTGGTAATCGTGCTTATCGCCGTGGATGGGCTTCCAGACCTGTGCATAGAAGGGGTTCTTCCGGGCGATCTCGGCATAGTGCCACTCGCTGCGCTGGCACTCCGGGCACCAGTGACCGCCCCGCAGCACCGTGTTGGGGGTCGCCTTGAAGGTGTGACCAAAGGCGCACTTCCAGACCAACGGCTTGTAGACACTTTCCAGCTTGTCGCTGACCACCTCGCCGCCGCGGAAGGCAGCAGCCTTTTTCATGTCCTCGAGGTCCAGCGTTTCAAAATCCTTGCTCTCGTCGTAGCCGTGATCCAGCTTTTGCTCCTCCTCGCTGGGGTGGAACAGCTTGTAGCCCTCTTCCAGACTGGGAATCGCCTCAGCCTCTTCCCTAGAGCCAAAGAAGGCATTGATCCAGTCGGTCTCGTTGTTTTCCATCATCCAGTCATAGCCCATGCGCTTGTGGCCGATCTGCACGTTCTGTGCCTTCATGGCCTCTGCGCCGGGGATCATGGCGGCGATCATGGGGTTCTGCATCATAGCCTTCATGCCGTCCACGATGCCCTGCTGGTAGGTCTTGGGGTCGATGCAGCGGAAGTGCAGGATATCGTTCAAAGCGTCGGCATCGCTGAAATAGTGACCGTGGAAGTTGTACTGTGCCATCCGGCGGGGGTCCTGCGTGTCGGCAAAGGTCATGCCCATGCCCTCCATCATCAGGTTGGTGAACTCCCAGCAGGTAAAGCGCCAGCCCTTGCCGGAGCTAAGGTTATAGGCCTTGCGCCAGAAGCTTTCCGGCACCCAGTTTTCGCAGATATTTGCCATGCAGATGCCGCTCTCAATGGAGGTAGACCACTCCAGCACGTTGTTGGGCGGCTGGTGGAAGATGATGGGTTCCTCGCCCGCACCCTCGTTGGTGGGGTACTGTCCGGTCTGACGGATGGAGACCCAGTGCTTCAGGCCGCTTTCAAACACGGCAAACTCGCTGAACACCTTGCTGATGGCGTAGTAATCGTGGATGGAGGGGTTGATGGGGTCGCCGCAGCGTCCCATCTGCACCGGATACTGGCGGTCGCCGGTCTCTGCCACCGTGCCCACATAGACAAGGTGGATATCGTCGGCATTGGGCTGCTCCTGAATGGCCTTGATAATGGCAAGGGTGGAGCCGATGTTGGTGTACAGGGTCTTTTCCGGGTACTTGTCTGCCGCCGGGGAGACCATGGCACCAATGTGCAGCACATAGTCTGCGCCAGCCACGCAGCGCTGGACGCAGGCAAGGTCTGCCATATCGCCCCAGACCACTTCCAGCATGGGGTGTGCCATCTTTTTCAGCAAGGCACGGTTTTTATCGCTGGGACGTGCCAGCACCCGCACCTTGAAGCGCGGGCTGCGTGCCAGCAGCTGCTTGACCGTCTCCTGTCCCATGGTGCCGGTAGCGCCGGTGACAAAGACTGTCTTGGGACCTGCAATGATGTCCTGCATAAAGACGGCATCATCCACCCGCAGAGCGGCATCATAAGCTTCGCGGGTAGCGTTCATGGCGCGGCGGGCACCGGCTGCATCGCCCAGTGCCAGATAACCGATGCCCAGCTTGCGGCAGGTCTCTTCCAGCGCAGCACCGTCCCGCTTGCGGCTACCGATGGCAAGCACTGCCCAGTCGCAGGGGTATTCTACGGTCTTGCCGTCCTTTTCGCCCAGAACAGCACCCTCGCGGATCTCGATCACCTTCACCTCGGTCACCGGGGTGATGCCGTGGGCGTAGATGCTCTCGGTAACACAGATCTTGCGGGCAGAGCCAAGATCTGCGCAGAACTCCTTCATCATTTCCAGATCGGTCACGGTGCAGCCCTGCTCTGCCAGCAGCTCGGCAACCTCCATGCCCACCATGCCGCCGCCGATGATCACCACCTTACCGGCGGGCTTGACCTTACCGGCCAGAACGTCATGACTGTTGGCAACGTGTGCGCCCTCTGCGCCGGGGATCTTCGGGATCAGGGGCGTTGCGCCGATGCAGTTGAACACGGCAGCGGGCTTGATTTCCTCGATCAGCTCCGGGGTGACCGGGGTGTTCAGACGGACGTCCACGCCCATCCGCTGCACCTGCGCAGCCATACTCTGGATGGCGGCTTCCATCTCCTCCTTGCGGGGCGCCTTGCCTGCCAGCACGAACTGACCGCCCAGTGCATCGGTAGCCTCGCACAGGATGGGGTGATGACCCTTCTGCTTCAGGGTACGGGCAGCCTCCAAGCCTGCAATACCGCCGCCTGCGATCAGGATGGTCTTGGGGCTCTGGGTGGGCTGCATAGCAGCGGCGCACTCGGTCTCACGGCCGATGGCAGGGTTGCGCAGGCAGGTGATGTGGGGCATATTCAGGTCGGCAAAGCCATCCAGACAGCCCTGATTGCAGCCCACGCAGCGGTCGATATCCTCTACCCTGCCCTCTTTGCACTTGTTGCAGAAATCCGGGTCTGCCAGCTGGGCACGCCCCATGACCACCATATCCACCTTGTCGGCTTCCAGAATGTCCTCGGCCTGCTGGGGGTCGTTGATGCGGCCCACACCGATGGTCAGCATCCCGGTGCCCTTGCGGATGCGGGCGGCATTGTCCACGTTGAAACCGCGGGGCAGGTCCAGCGGCGGCACCTCGTACTTGCTGGCGGCGGTGACGATGTTGCCGCGGGAGACATCCAGCACATCCACACCGGCATCCTTTGCCCAGTTGCAGAAGGTGATGGTGTCCTCCACAGTCAGACCCGCCTCGCCGAAGCCATCGTCCTGTGCGTCGATGCGCATGAACAGGGGCATTCCCTCCGGGATGGCGGCGCGGATGGCGCGGATGCACTCCAGCGGGAAGCGGGCGCGGTTCTCCAGACTGCCGCCGTACTCGTCGGTGCGGTGGTTCAGGCCATCCGACAGGAAGGAGTGGGGCAGATAGTTGTGGGCGCAGTGGAACTCGATGCAGTCGAACCCGGCAGCCACCGCGCGGGCAGCAGCCTTGCCGTAGCAGTCCACCACCTCGGCGATCATTTCCTTGCTGATGCCGGGAACGGTAAAGCCGGGTGCCAGCTCGGTATCGCTGGAAAGCAGGATCATAGCCGTCTGGTCCATACCCACAGCCAGACCGCCCTGCCACAGCTGGATGCCCGCCTTGCCGCCCTCGGCGTGGATGGCATCAGTCAGCTCCTTCAGCTTGGGGATGTACTTATCCTCTGCAATAGAGAGGAACATTTTGGGGGCGCTGAGGGCGTGGACGGAAGAGACCTCCACGATATTCAGAGCACTGCCGCCCCGTGCGCGGGCAACATGGTATGCAATGTGCTTTTCGTTTACAAAACGATCCTCGGTAAAGCGGGTGCCCATGGCAGGCATGATGATGCGGTTGCGCAGAGTCATGTCCTTGATGGTGATGGGCGTGAACAGCTTGTCGAACATAAGCAGCCTCCTTTTGAATCAGTGCTTTCGGTGATTTCAGGATACCATGCACCGGCGGGGGCTGTATACTAAAATTGAGAATTATTTGTCAATTTTCGGAAGGATCGGAGCAGGGCGGTCTCCCTGACCGGTCTGCGCTTATTCCGCAGTCCGGCTATCCAATATAGACAGCCGCCTTGCGGTGCGGTATACTTTAACCACATCAACATTTTCAGGAGGAAAATCATGGCGGAAAAAGATAACAAGGTCGTCATTGTTACCGGCGGAAGCTCCGGCATCGGGCGATATATCGCCGGTATTGTGGAGAAAAAGAACCCAGCAGTCGTTTATGTTGCCGGTGCGCAGTATAAATTCCTGAGCCTTTTGTGCAAGCTTCTGCCCGCTGCAGCGCGCGGAAGGATCGTAGGGAAAATATATGGGTAACAGGCGCATCGCTCCGCAAAGTGCATCTTGACAAAGCTTTTGGAATATCGTATTATCTCTGCAGAAAGGCCGCCGGCGGGCGGCTTTTCGCAGGGCAAAAAGTTAGTTATAACTAACATCAAGATCTCTATCTTGAAAGCATGACGGAGACGCTCGCCCTGCACTGCCGTACAGCAACACCAAAAATCAACAGGAGAAGATGATGAAAAAACTTTTAAAAGCATTCTGGATCGTACTGGGCTTTCTTTGCATGGTTTTGGGCACTGTAGGGATCGTGCTTCCCATTCTGCCCACGGTCCCCTTTTACATGGCGACCCTGCTCTGCTTTGCAAAAAGCTCCCAAAAACTGCATGATTGGTTCGTAGGCACGAGCTTATACAAAAAACATCTGGACAGCTTCGTTCAGAAAAAAGCCATGACAGCCGGAACAAAATGCAAGATCATCGCAATGGTCACCGCTGTTATGGCTATCGGCTTTCTTTGCATGAAAAATGCGCCCATCGGCAGGGTCTGCATTGCAGTGGTGTGGGTCTGCCATTTGCTGTACTTCACCCTGCGGGTCAAGACCATAAAGCCCGCAGAGCAGGCACCGGAGAACGCGGAGTAAATCAAGCTTTGCAAAACTACGGTAGGGCACAAAAAGAGCGGGCAACCGTTTTAGGGTCGTCCGCAAGGGGGATGGATTGCTTTCATTACTTGATAAGCAGAAATTTATTCTTCAAATTTTTTATGACACTTCGGGCACTCTTTAGGAATTGGTCTATAACCAACAAGCGAGCAGCCGCAATAAGGACATTTCACCATGATGAGATGATATACGATACCGCCAATAACAACCATTGCACCGATCAGCAGACACAGGTTGATTCTGTACTCCTTTGTTGTCATTGCGCCTATTACTGCGAGCAATATTCCTGTTACCAAGATGCGACAAGAAATGACAGCATGCTTTTGTGGTCTATTGTTTCTCATACGGTCGCGCTCCTTTATCAATTTCGATTGTTCCCCTCAGTATACCATGCTTTTCCCTAGGGTGTATCTGAAAAGCACCTGCACGCAAAAGACCCCGGCGGGCACGCAAGCCACGCCGGGGTCTTTTTGTCATTCTGCTGCAAAAAAACTGCATATTCCCGGCAGAACGCAGAAAATGCGGAAACTGCTTGATTTGGCACGGTTTCCGCACTAGAATGGAAACTAGAAAGCCAAACACAGTTTCCGCAAGGAGGACGCTCATGCAGGAAAAGCTCGATGCGCTGGTGCGCACACAGGCCATGCAGCTGTTCCGTCAACAGGGGCTGCATTTCACCATGCAGCAGGTAGCAGAGCCGCTGCATATCAGCAAAAAGACCATCTACACAATTTATCCCTCCAAGGAGGCGCTTTTGCTGGACATGGTAGACCACGCCTTTGCAGAGATCCATCGCTGCAAGCAGGAAATTCTGGCGGGCAGCGGTACTTTGCAGGAAAAGCTGCGGGCGGTCATCATTGCCATGCCGACAGAATACGCCGCGCTGGACCTGCGGCAGATGAAGG
>CAVKCU010000004.1:0-22068 GCA_963654645.1 Clostridiales bacterium
CCACCACCTTCTTCAGGGCGGCTTCAATGATGCCGTTCTTGGCGGCCTGACTGTTTTCGTTGATAAGCGCGATCTTCATAGCGATATCTCCTTTATGCAGACTGATCATAACAGTGCTTTGGATTGTATGATGTCCTACAATCCTTCTTGTCTTTATCATACACATCGCGCGGGGAAATGTCAACAGGTATTTTCAAACTATTTCAGATTTTTCGTGTTTCATTCACAAATTTCGGGCGGGATACGGCAATTGGAGCGGCTTGCTCAAAAAATAACCGGATTTTTCAAAAAGTGTTTGACATCATACAATAGGCAGCGCTATAATTGTTCTAAGAAAAACAGGAGCGCAGCTTTGCACATCCCCGCTGCCGAGGCTGTTTTTGTACCAAAAAATATCTTATTGCATATTTTTAAAGAGGAGGAGGCTGGTCCTTATGGCAGAACCGGCAAAAGAACTGAACAGCCTGAAGCGGGTGTCTATCGTGCAGCAGGTGGAGCAGGTCATTGCAGACCGTATTATGGACGGTACCTATGCGGTGGATACCAAGCTCCCTGCGGAGATGACCCTGAGCAAGCAGCTGGGAGTGGGCCGCGGCACCGTGCGGGAAGCATTCCGCTTGTTGGAGGCAAAGGGGCTTGTGGAGATCCGCCCCGGGCGCGGAGCCTTTGTGGCAAGTGATAAGGAGGCGGGCGCAGAGCAGACAGTGCAGTGGTTCAAAGCCAACGAAATGGAGCTTTTGGACTGTGTGCAGGTGCGCAACGCGCTGGAGCCGCTGGCTGCCCGCCTGATGGCAGAGCGCAGCCAGCCCGAGGATCTGCTGGAGTTGCAGCACATCCATCAAAAATTTGTCGAAGCAGTGGAAAAACAGGATGCTGCCACTATTGCAAAGTATGACGAAAAATTCCACACCAGCATAGTCAAGGCCAGCCGGAACCAGCTGCTGATCAAGATCAACCATCAGACCTGTGAGCGCATCAAAAACTTCCGGCAGCGTACCTTCCAGCACAACCAGAACGCCCTGAACGCCATTATGCCCCACGCCAAAATTCTGGCGGCTCTGCAGGCAGGGGACGCCGATGCCGCCGAGCATTATATGCACAGCCATCTGGAGCTGGTGGCACAGGATCTGATCAGCATGACCCGGGACGGGAACGGCTCCTTATAAGAGGAAAAAGGGCACAGCCCGTAAAAAAGCATACGCAGGCACCCGCAGGGCGCTGCTCCGCTTCTTTGGAAAGCGGGGGAGCGGCTGCGGGTGCTTTTTTGCAAAATTGTAGGACGGTGCAACATGCTTTGACCGCTTTTGAGACGAAAAATTGCAACATCTGTGCGGGTTTTGCAACATGGATACAAGTTTTTGTGCAAAGAGATAAAAAAATGATATATTTTTAGGTAATTCTGGAAATTGAAATTCTTTGCAAAGTAGGGTATTCTATAAGCACAGATACGGATTGTCCTACAATCCTACAACATCGGACTTCTCGTCAATCAAATGATTCGGCAGAAGCAGCTGCACGAAAAATGCTTCTGCCCAAGAAAACAGGAGGACACTGTTATGAAAAAGATCTCTCGCCGCAGCTTTCTGAAGGTCGCCGGTATCGGCGCAGCAGCTCTGGGTCTGGCCGCTTGCGGCGGCTCTTCCGCAAGCACTACCACCAGCACCGCCAGCTCCACCGCAGCTTCCGCAGGCGGCAGCGATGCCGGTTTTACCAACACCACTTTGACTCTGTACAGCCCCGGCGGCGAAAACAGTGTGCCCACCAAGACCATCATCAAGTACGGTGAGCTGATCGAAGAGGCTACCGGCGGCGCAGTCAAGTGCGATGTGCAGTACGGCGGCACGCTGGGCAATGATGCCGAGGCAATCGAGTCCACCCGTATGGGCACCATTGACCTGATCTTTGCAGGCACCTCCGGCTTTACTTCCTTCTACGACAAGGCCAAGGTCATGGACCTGCCTTTCCTGTTCACCAGCGCCGAGGAAGCCAACGAGGTGCTGAACAGCACCGACGTCGGCGAGCAGATCTTTGCCGACTTCGGCGATTACGATCTGGTCTATCTGGCTGAGGGCGACAACGGCATGCGTCATGTTTCCACCGTCAAGAGCTGGGGTCAGATCGAGAAGGCTGACGACGTGATCGGCCTGAAGATCCGTGTGCCCCAGAGCCAGATGTACACCGACTGCTGGAGCACGCTGGGCGCTACCCCCGTGGCACTGGCTCTGACCGAGCTGACCACCGCCCTGAGCAACGGCACCGCACAGGCACAGGACAACGCCACCTACCACGAAGTAGCAAATGCTACCTGGGACGATATCGGCTACTTCAGCTTCATCAATTATATGTGGATGGGCTGCACCATGGCTGCCAACAAGACCGCTTGGGACAAGCTGAACGAGACCACCCAGAATGTGCTGCGCGAGAAGGCAAAGGAAGCTGCACAGTTCAGCTTTGACTGCATCGCCGAGGATAATGTGACTGCCCGCAAGACCATGGAAGAGGGCGGCGTGCAGTTCTGCGATAACCCGGACATCGACTCCTTCAAGAAGAAGCTGGACATCCCCGCATACTACACCCGTTACGCCAGCGAGGCATGGTACGATCAGAGCCTGATCGACACCATCTACAACTACGGCAACAAGTAAAACGGGAATCTCCCGAAGTTCGTTGTATTTGCAGCGGCGCAGGCCGATTTTCGGATGGGCCTGCGCCCTTTTAACAAAGGAATGGCAACATGAAAGTTTTGACAAAGATCACAGACACCATTTCCAAGGTGGCTGAGTGGATCATTATGGCAATGATCCTTGGCTTGGTTGGACTGATCGTGACTGAGCTGTGCCGCCGCAACTTTTTGAACCAGAGCTGGCTGCCCACCACCGAGCTGTGCGGCATCCTGTTTTTGTGGATGGCATTTATCGGCATCATCCCCCTGTACAACAAGTCCGGTCTGATCCGGCTGGATTTCCTTGTCACCCGCCTGCATGGTGTTGCTGCCGAGATCGTGTGGTATATCACCGATCTGGTAGGCCTGGGTCTGGGCGTCGTGATGATCGTGGCCTTCAATGCACAGTACCGCTTTGTGGCCTCCCGCACCTATGCCACCATGCCCAATGTTCACTATACCATCCAGTACATCCCTATGGCGATTGCCGGTGCGTTTATTGCGCTGAAGAGCCTTGAGATGCTGGTCGGCCACATTGCCGCTAAGAAAGGAGGGAAGGCCGCATGATCCTCTTCCTGCTTGCATTCGTTGCATTTCTGATCATTGGCATTCCCATCTCGGTGTCCATCGGCTTCTCTGCCGTGCTGGGCTGCCTGTCTCTGGGCTACCCGCTGGTGGTCATCGGTCAAAAGATGGTTTCCGGTATTGACAGCTGGCTGCTCATCGCCATTCCGCTGTTTATTCTGGCGGGCAACCTGATGAACGCCGGTAAGATCACCGACGAGCTGTTCGGCACCGCCCGCGAGCTGGTGGGCTGGATTCCCGGCGGTCTGGGTCACGCCAACGTGCTGGCCTCGGTCATCTTTGCCGGTATGTCCGGTTCTGCTTCTGCCGACGCCGGCGGTCTGGGCGCTATCGAGATCAAGGCCATGCGCGACCACGGCTACGACGATGATTTCTCCGCTGCTGTTACCGCCGCCTCCTCGGTCATCGGCCCCATCTTCCCGCCCTCGATCCCGCTGATCATATACGGCGCGTCGGCCTCGGTCAGTGTGTCCAAGCTGTTTATGGGCGGTGTGGTTCCGGCGCTGGTCATGGCAGTGCTGATGATGGTGCTCATCTACATCTACGCTGTCAAGCGCGGCTACGAGCGCACCGCTTTCAACCTGCACAATCTGGCGCGGCAGTTCGTTCATGCGCTGCCCGCCTGCATCACCCCCGTGATCATTCTGGCAGGCTTTACGCTGGGCTGGTTCACCCCCACCGAGGCCTCTGCGGTGGCAACCATCTATGCGCTGATCATCTCTGTGCTGGTCTATAAGAGCATGGATCTCAAAACCTTCCTGCAGTGCCTGAAAGAAAGTGCCATCTCCTCTGCAAACACACTGTTCATCATCGGTACTTCCACCCTGTTTACCTACGTCATGGCCAAGGAGGGCATCTCCGCCCTCATCGCAAACACCATCACCGGTGTTTCCTCCAACCCGGCGGTTGTCATGTTCATTATCAACATCATCCTGCTGATCCTTGGCATGGTCATGGAGCCCGGCGCTATCCTGACCCTGATGCTGCCCGTGTTGCTGCCTATCGCCAACACCATGGGCTACAATCTGGTGTACTTCGGCGTTGTGGTGGTGCTGAACCTGATGATCGGTCAGGTCACTCCTCCCTTCGGCGTGTGCCTGTTTGTCATTTCGGACGTGAACAAGATCAAGCTGGAACGCATTTACAAGTCGATCCTGCCCTTCCTGGTTCCGCTGCTGATTACACTGGCTGTCACCTGCATCTTCCCGCAGGTCGTCACCTTCCTGCCGGATATGCTGCTGGGTGCAACGGCGGCGTAAAAACGTACATCTTCAAATCTGATTGAGAGGGATACATATTATGGAACTTGCTATGCAACAGGAAAAAGCAAAGCAGCTGCGCGCAGACATCATCAAGATGCTGTATCTGTGCCAGTCCGGCCACCCGGGCGGATCGCTGTCTCTGGTGGAAATGCTGATGGCTATCTACTATAACACCGCCCATGTGGACCCCAAGAACCCCAAGTGGGAAGATCGTGACCGCATTGTGCTGAGCAAGGGTCACGGCTGCCCGGCACAGTACGCCATTCTGGCAGATCTGGGCTTCTTCCCCCGGGAGGATCTGTGGACCCTGCGCAAGCTGCACAGCCACCTGCAGGGCCATCCCGACTGCAACAAGACGCCGGGCATCGATGTGAACACCGGCTCTCTGGGACAGGGCGTCAGCGTGGCAGGCGGTCTGGCTATGGCAGCCAAGTACCTGCACAAGGACTACCGGGTATATGCCATTCTGGGCGACGGCGAGATCCAGGAAGGTCAGGTATGGGAGGCAGCCGAGAGCGCTGTGAAGTACGGTCTGGACAACTTTGTGGTTCTGCTGGATCACAACGGTCTGCAGATCGACGGCACCAACGATCAGGTCATGCCGGTGGGCGATCCCTGCGCCAAGTTTGCCGCCTTCGGGTTTGAGACCGTCAAGGTGGATGGTCACGATATTCAGGCCATCGTGGATGCCATTCAGGCACCCGTCACCCCGGGCAAGCCCCGTTTCATCTGCTGCGAGACCGTGAAGGGCAAGGGCGTTTCCTTTATGGAAAACGTGGTTGGCTGGCACGGCAAGGCACCCAATAAGGAAGAGTACATCAAGGCTATGAAAGAACTGGGGGTAGAAGTAGATGGCTGAAAGTAAATCTATGCGCGTCGCCTACGGCGAGGCATTGCGTGATATCGGTGGTCTGAACGAGAAGGTCGTCGTCTGCGATGCGGACCTTGCACACGCTACCATGACCAACATCTTTGCCGAGAAGTATCCCGAGCGGTTCTTCAACTTCGGCATTGCCGAAGCCAACATGACCTGTGCTGCTGCCGGTATGGCACACAGCGGTCTGATCCCCTTTATCAGCACCTTTGCACTGTTCGGTACAGGCCGCGCCTACGAGCAGATCCGCAACAGCATTGCCTACGTCAACGCCAACGTCAAGGTGGCGTGCAGCCACAGCGGCCTGTGCGTGGGCGAGGACGGCGGCAGCCACCAGACCGTGGAGGACATTGCCCTGATGCGTGTTGTGCCCAACATGACCATTCTGGTGCCCTGTGACCCCATTGAGACCCGTAAGGCCGTTAAGGCGGCAATCGACATCAAGGGCCCTGTGTACATCCGCGTGGCACGTCCGGTGTCCGATGTGTACACCGAGGAGGATACTCCCTTTATCCCCGGCAAAGCCAATGTGATGAAGGATGGCTCTGATGTGGCGATCTTTGCCACCGGACTGATGATCCCGGAAGCTTTGAAGGCAGCAGATGCGCTGGAGGCCAAGGGCATCAGCACCGCTGTTGTCAACTTCCACACCATCAAACCCTTTGATACCGAGACCGCACTGGCTTATGCCAATAAGTGCAAGGCTGTTGTCACTGCCGAGGAGCACAGCATCATCGGCGGTCTGGGCGGTGTGACCGCCGAGACCATTGCCGGTAAGTGCAGCTGCAAGTTTGACCGCGTGGGCATTATGGATCGTTTTGGTCAGAGCGGCTCGCCCGCCGACCTGTTCAAGGAGTATGGTCTGACCGCCGAGAACATTGCAGCCCATGCCGAGGCACTGCTGAAGTAAGCGTCTGCTGAAAAAAGGGGAATACAGGTATGAAATTCTACATTGATACGGCCAACGTGGACGAGATCCGCAAAGCAAACGACATGGGCATCATTGCCGGTGTCACCACCAATCCCAGCCTGATCGCCAAGGAGGGCCGCGATTACGCCGAGACCCTGAAGGAGATCACCTCCATTGTGGACGGCCCCATCTCCGGCGAGGTCAAGGCCACTACGCTGGACGCTGCAGGTATGATCGAGGAAGGCCGTGCCATCTACGCGCTGGACCCTGCGCACATGGTAGTAAAGATCCCCATGACGGCAGAGGGTCTGAAGGCCATCAAGGTGCTGAGCAGTGAGGGCATTCCCACCAACTGCACCCTGATCTTCAGCGCAAATCAGGCGCTGCTGGCTGCCCGTGCCGGTGCTGCCTATGTCAGCCCCTTTCTGGGGCGTCTGGACGATATCGGCCAGCCCGGCATCGACCTGATCCAGACCATCGCTGAGATGTTCGGCAATTACCCTGATATCCATACCGAGATCATCGCTGCTTCGGTGCGCAATCCTATCCACATCACGGACTGCGCACTGGCCGGTGCACACATTGCCACCGTGCCCTATAAGGTGCTGGAGCAGATGATCCACCACCCCCTGACCGATGCCGGCATTGAAAAGTTCCAGAAGGACTACGTTGCCGTCTTTGGTAAATAAGTGTGTTCCTGCCGCCGGTGCGTCCCGTAGCACCGGCACAGGTTCTTACAAAAAGAGCTGCCGCGCCGGTTTTCCGGTACGGCAGCTTTTTTGCATTGACTTATAAAAACGTATTATCATTCTTCCCCAACGCCCTGCATTTTTGGCACCCGCTCAGGATGCAATCAAGAACCCCCGCAAGTGATTGTGTGAGCGCTTGAGAAGGCAGGAATAAGGTAAAATGAACCGCCCCGGTTTCCGCAACAGGAAGCCGGGGCGGTTTTTATACAAAAAAGAAATCGCTTTTTTGTAGCTTTGATGAATTTGCGCAGAGCCGTTGACAGCAGAAGGGCAGAAGAGTATCTTTGGAACAGAAGGCGGGACGGGGCTATAAATAGCAGGTTTCTTTACCTTGCGAGGACGCTTCCGTTTTGATGAGGAACGATCCGGTGCGTCGATTTTTCGTTTGCGGAGATATAAATACAAAAGTACAGATTATTGGACATATTGTCTGCTATGCTCTGCACATGGGAGACACGGCATATCGGAATAGGAGCAAAAAATGCGATGGACGTTGAATAAAACAAGGTTTTTGACCGGAAAAACAGACCCGGAAAATACCAGTCTGTGGCTGCCGCTCTGGATGCACCTGTGGGATACGGCGGGCATCATGGAACTGCTGGTCCGGCAGTGGCTCCCGGAAAGCGCAAAACGGGCCATGGGCTTTGAGTGTGAGGAAGCGCTGCTTGCCCATGCCCGGTTTCTGGGCGGGATCCATGATATAGGCAAGGCTACGGTAGCTTTTCAGGCAAATATCCTGCGTACCCTGCCGGAGGCGCGGCAGCGGTTGGAAACATTGACGCCGCTGGACTGTCCTGAACAGAACCGCCGGGAGTCGCCGCACGCCCGGGCGGGCGAGGCGATCCTGCTGTGGGGTGATTGTCCCGGCGGGCTCGCTTCTATTGTAGGAGCGCACCACGGCAAACCCCAGAGCTGCGCGGCGGTCGATGACCAGCTGGAGTGCTGGGAGAGCAACTACTACCCCAAGGGACAGAGAAAGGTCTGGGAGGGTTTCTGGACAGAGCTGCTCATGACCGTTTTGCAGGACTGCGGCTTTGACGACACCGCGGAGCTGGATGATCTGGACCCGCAGGAGGAAGTGCTTCTGACAGGACTTCTGATCATGGCGGACTGGATCGCCAGCAACACGGAATACTTCCCCCTGATCCCGGTGGAGGAGCTGGGCAGAATGGAGGATTACCCGGCGCGGGTGGACAGGGCGTGGAAAAAGCTGGCGCTGCCCTTCCCGTGGGAGGCACAGCCCGGCATCGCAGACCCACAGGAGTTTGCGGTTCGGTTCGGCTTTGTACCCAATGCAGTGCAGAGGGCTGTTCTGGAGGCTGTGGATGCCGCAGCGGAACCGGGCATCCTGATCTTGGAAGCACAGATGGGCGTGGGCAAAACTGAGGCGGCGCTGGCTGCTGCGGAGATCATGGCTGGCCGGTTCGGGCTGGGCGGTGTCTTTTTCGGGCTGCCCACACAGGCCACGGCAAACGGCATCTTTCCCCGGCTGCTTGGCTGGGCGGACACGCAGTCTGAAGAGACGCTGCCGCAGGCCATAAAGCTGGCGCACGGCATGGCAGAATTGAACGAGAACTATCTGCGGCTGCAGGGGTGCGGGGTGCAGTTGGAGGAGGACGCGCAGGAAGAGCATCAGGTGCAGGTACACCAGTGGTTTCGGGGAAACAAGCAGGCACTGCTGGCAAACTTTGTGATCGGCACAGTGGATCAGCTGCTGATGGCGGCACTTGCCCAGAAGCACGTTATGCTGCGGCATCTGGGGCTTGCGGGCAAGGTGGTCATTATTGACGAGTGCCACGCCTACGATACCTACATGAACTGCTATCTGGACCGCGCACTGGAATGGCTGGGCTGGTACAAGGTGCCGGTCATCCTGTTGTCAGCCACCCTGCCTGCCCGGCGGCGCGCGGAGCTGGTCGAGGCCTATCAGCAGAAAAAGTCTGCCCCGGACGCCCCGTGGAAAACAAGCTGCGGCTATCCGCTGCTGACATGGACGGACGGAGCAGCGGTAAAGCAGACGGCTATCCCGGCGGACGCACCCAGCCGAGCGGTGCAGCTGACCACCCTTACAGAGCCGGAGCTGCCCGCGCTGCTGCGCCGAAAGCTGGCAGAGGGCGGCTGCGCCGGGGTGATCGTCAACACGGTCAAAAAAGCGCAGAAGATCGCGCAGCTGCTGCGGGAAAGCCTGCCGGACAAAGAGGCGCAGCTGTTCCATGCGCAGTTCCTGATGCCGGATCGTGCGGCGCGGGAAGAGCAGCTGATGGCACGCATTGGTAAGGACTCCACGCCGGAGCGCCGGAACGACCTGATTGTGGTGGGCACGCAGGTGATGGAGCAGTCGCTGGACATTGATCTGGATGTCCTTGTTACAGAGCTTTGCCCCATGGATCTGCTGCTGCAGCGCATCGGACGGCTGCACCGCCACCGCCGCAGCCGCCCCGCCCCCTTGCAGCAGGCCTGCTGCGCGGTGCTGGACACCGGGGAAGCTGCCTTTGACGCGGGCAGCGAGGCGGTATATGGGCAGTGGCTGCTCTGGCGCACCCGGAAGTATCTGCCCCGGAGCATCCGGCTGCCGGAGGAGATCTCCCCGCTGGTGCAGCGGGTCTACGGCTGGGAGCGGGAAGCCCCCGGCGGGGCGCAGGGCGAGGAACTGCGCTACGTATATGAGCAGACACAGGAGAAAAAGAAAGCGCGCGCCGAAGCGTATCTGGTGCCGCAGCCGGAAACGCACCGGCTGGCGCAGCTGAACACGCTGGACGACTGGATGCAGAACGAGGGCGCCCGCTCCGACCCAGCGGCGCGGGCGGCAGTACGGGACGGCGACCCCTCAGTGGAGGTGCTGGTGATGCAGTGCCGGGCAGACGGCAGCATCCACTTTCTGCCGTGGCAGGAGGGCGGTTGCACCGTAGCTGCCGACAGCCCGCCCCCGCCGGAAACGGCGCTGAAGATCGCCCGGCAGAAGCTGCGGCTCCCGGCGGTGTTCGGCAAAGCGTGGAAGGTGGACAGGGTCATCCGGGAGCTGGAAGCGGATAACCGCAGCTGCCTTGCGGCGTGGCAGCTGTCGCCGCTGCTGCACGGAGAACTGATCCTGCTGCTGGACGAAAACCTGACTGCCCGGCTTGCGGGCATGGAGCTTTGCTATGATCGTGAAAACGGTCTGTGTTATCGAAAGGAGGAAACTGATGAAGGAGATTGAATTTAACCTGCTGACCGAACCGTGGATACGGGTGCGGCTGCGGGACAACACGGTGCGGGAAGTGTCCCTGACCGAGGCGTTGGTGTCGGCGCAGGATTATGTGGACCTTGCGGGCGAGATGCCCACCCAGAACGCCGCCGTACTGCGGCTGCTGCTGGCAGTGCTGTTCACCGTGTTTTCTAGGGTGGATGCAAAGGGAGAGCCCCGCCCGCTGACGCAGAGCGATGATGCACTGGAGCGCTGGAGTGAGCTGTGGCAGCTGGGGCATTTCCCGGCAGAGCCTGTCCGGGACTATCTGGAGCAGTGGAAGGATCGCTTCTGGCTGTTCCACCCGACACATCCCTTCTGGCAGGTGCCGACCCTTAGCAATGGAATTGCATTTGACGGAAAAAAGCTGAACGGGGAACGAGCGGAAAGCGGTAATAAAATGCCGCTGTTTCAGAACATTTCAAAAACAGAATGTGCGGTACTCACCTATGCACAGGCAGCTCGATGGCTGATCTATCAAAATGGATACGATGAACGCGGCGGACGCCCGAAGGCTGGCAATAAGCCAAGGCATGGTGTTGGTTGGCTGGGGCAGATTGGGTTTGTGGCTGTTAAGGGGAAAAACCTGTACGAAACACTGCTGCGGAATATGGTATTTTCAACAGAGCAGAGCGCCATACAGGAAGAACAGGCTCCTTGCTGGGAGCGGGAGCACGTTAGGACAGAACAGAGCGTTGAGATTGTGATGCCGAAAAATCAGGCAGAAATTTTGACCCTGCAATCCAGACGCATTCTGCTGATACGCTCGGAAGAAATGCCCGGTGTAGTCGGGTACGAGGTGTTGGGCGGAGACTATTGGGACAGCGAAAATGCGTTTGGGGAGCAGATGACCCTTTGGCGCAGAACATCGAAGGAAAACGAAAAGGTGACCTATGAACCGCAGCAGCATGAGATGGGAAAGCAGCTGTGGCGAGAAATTCCCGCCATGCTGGACCCGGAGGGGCGTAAACCGGGTGTTCTGATATGGAATCAGAAGCTGCAAAGTCTGAGAATCCTGAGCAAAAAAGAACAGATCGTGATTAGTATGGTCGGAATACGATATGACGATCAGGGAGCATCTGTTAAGGATGTATATACTGACCAGTTGGAAATGCAACTTGCAACGCTAAACGATCTTGGTCGGAAATGGACGGTGCGTATAAACCGGGAAGTACAGCGCTGTGAAGAAACTGCAAAAAACATTGGCACACTGTGCATAGAATTGAAGCTTGCCGGGGGATTGGACTACAATAAGGTGAAAGGGTTCAAGGATAAGCAGAAGGTAACGGAGGACGCCCGCGCACAGTTCTACTTTGCGGTGGATCAGCCTTTCCGGCAGTGGCTGCAGGCGATCGACCCGGAGCAGGACGACCCGGACGAGGCAGTGCTGCGCTGGCAGGCGCAGGCGCGCAGCATTGCAGAAAAGCTGGGGAAACAGATGGTGATGGAGGCTGGAAACGCCGCCCTGAAGGGACACCGCATTGTGGTGGATAAGGACAAAAAGACCGAGCACACCATCCTGTATACCTCGCCAAAGGCCTATGATCGTTTCCGCGCAAGGCTTTGGGAAATCTATCCCAAAACAGAACCATAAAGGGGGAATTGTATGAAAACACAGGACGTCAAACTGTATGCGGCGCAGCAGCTGTACAGGCTTCAGGCTCTGCCGGACAACCAGCGGCGGGCAGAACTGGCAAAGCTGCGGCGGGGCATCGGCCATGCACCCGGAGAGCTGCCGGAGCTGTGGGGGAGTTTTTTGCTGGAAATGCCGGAAAGCTTTCAGAGCCGCAGCGGCCCCTCGGCGGCAGAGTGGGCGGTCTACCTTGCCCTGACCCTGTACGCCGTGCATCAGCAGGGGAACGACCGCCCCATGAACTGCCCCGGCAACACGCTGGGGCGTGCGGTGCGGCAGCTGGCAGAGCGGAACAGTGCCGGACAGGACTGGACCGAGGCCAGTGTGCTCCGGCGGTTCAATGCGCTGGTCACCGCAGAAGAAATTACCGAGATCAGCCACCATCTGCGGGGCATGATCCAGCTGCTGAGCGCGGCAAAGGATGGCGGCATCCCGCTGGACTATCCGCAGCTTGCGGCAGACCTGTATGAATTGCAATGCACCGACCCGCGGTATGCGCAGATCCCCGCCAATGTCCGTCTGCGGTGGGGACAGGACCTGTACCGTGACCCGAAGCCTGCACCGGAAGAGAAAGAAAAGGAGAATTGACCATGAATAAGCGCCTGTATGTTGATTTCCACATTTTGCAGACCGTCCCGCCCAGCTGCATCAACCGGGACGATACCGGCAGCCCCAAAACAGCCGTGTACGGCGGTGTGACCCGCGCTCGGGTATCCTCGCAGGCATGGAAGCACGCCATGCGCGCTGCCTTTGCGGAGAATGCCGGGCTGGACGTGGGCAAGCGCACCAAAAAGGCCACAGAACTGGTAAAGGCACAGATCCTTGCACTGGCTCCGGAACTGGATGCAGACAAGCTGGCAAAGACAGCGCTGGAGAATGCGGGTATCAAGAGCGACGACAAGGGCACCAAAGCGCTGTTTTTCATGAGCACGGCGCAGGCAAAGGCATTGGCAGAGCTGGCTGTGGAGGGCTCTAAGGATAAAAAGCAGTATCGGGATGCCCTGAAAGCAGCGCCCTCGATGGATATGGCGCTGTTTGGCCGCATGGTGGCAGATGACCCTTCTCTGAACTATGACGCCGCTGCGCAGGTGGCGCACAGCATCTCCACCCATGCCGTGCAGAACGAGTACGATTACTTTACCGCCGTGGATGACTGTCAGGCAGAGGACAACGCCGGTGCGGGTCATCTGGGCACGGTGGAGTACAACTCCTCCACCCTGTACCGCTATGCCACGGTGAACGTGATGGAGCTGGTAGAACATTTGGGTGCAGCGCAGGCAGCGGAAACGGTGCGGGCCTTTGGCGAAGCGTTTTTGTTCTCCATGCCCACCGGCAAGCAGAACACCTTTGCAAACCGCACCCTGCCGGACGCGGTATATGTGACCCTGCGGGAGGATCAGCCGGTGAACCTGTGTGGCGCATTCGAGCAGGCCGTGCCCCGCAGCGCACAGGGGTACGCCGCGCCTTCCAAGGCAGCACTGGCGCAGTATGCGCAGCAGATGTACGGCAGCTTTGCCGAGGCTCCGGCGCAAAGCTTTACTGTAGGCAGCGGGCTGGAGGTGCTGGCTCCGGCGCAGACGGCAAAGGCCATGCTGGACGCACTGGAAAAGGCTGTCCGGGATGTGCTTGCCGGAAATGAGGTGGGGTAATGGCAACGCTGTTGCTTCGGCTGGCAGCGCCTTTGCAGGCGTGGGGCGCGGACTCTAAATTTGAGACCCGCAAGACGAGCCGGGACCCCACCAAGAGCGGTGTGATCGGCATGCTAGCGGCAGCCCTTGGACTGCGGCGGGACGAGCGCGAAGCGCTGACCCGGCTGACCGGGCTGCGGTTCGGCGTCCGCGTGGAGCGGGAAGGGCAGCTGCTGGTGGACTACCACACGGCAAAGACGCAGGACGAAAAGACCTCTTATGTGACCTACCGCCATTATTTGCAGGACGCCGTGTTTCTGGCCGGCATCGAAAGCGCCGACACTGCTCTTTTGCAGCAGCTGCAGCAGGCGCTGCTGCACCCGGCATTCCCGCTGTATCTCGGCCGCCGCTGCTGCCCGCCCACCCTGCCGCTCTGTCTGGGCGTACGCCCGGGCAGCTTGCAGGAGGTGCTGCAAGCGGAACCGACCCTGTGTCCGGGACGGCAGAGCCGGATCCTGCTGGACGCCGACCCGCTGGAGCCGGGCACGGCTCCGCAGCGGGATGTGCCGGTGAGCTTTGACCCGCATCACCGGCAGTACGGCTACCGCTCGGTACGGGAGCTTTGGCAGAAGATGCCGGACAGCCCGGAGACTACGGAGCACGACCCGTTCCGGGAATTGTAAAAAGGGGGCGAGAGAATGTATTTATCACGGGTAGAAATCGATCTCACCCGCCGCAGCACCATGGCTGCACTGGCGGCACCGCAAAAACTGCATGGCGCAGTGGAAAGCGCTTTTGCGGGGGAGCGCCGCCGCAGGCTGTGGCGGCTGGATCGTCTGGGAGAGCGGCTGTATCTGCTGCTGCTCAGCGAGGACGCGCCGGAGCTGTCCGGCGTAGTGGAGCAGTTTGGCACCGGAGCGGCTGCGGAGACCCGCAGCTACGACCCGCTTTTGCAGCGGATCGCGCCGGGCAGCTGCTGGCAGTTCCGGCTGACTGCAAACCCCACCAAAAGCTGCAAAGACCCCCAAGACCCCGCAGCGCGGGGAACTGTGACCGCACACTGCACGACACAGTACCAGAAGCAGTGGCTGCTGGACCGCGCCGCAAAGCATGGCTTTGCCCTGCGGGAGGAGGGATTTACCGTGACCCGGGTGCAGTGGCAGCATTTTGCCAAGCACGGCACCCGACCGGTGACCCTGCTGGCAGTGACCTATGAGGGCGTTTTACAGGTGACCGACCCGGAGCAGTTCCGTGCACTGCTGTGTCAGGGCATGGGGCGCGGCAAGGCCTATGGCCTTGGACTGATGACCGTTATGCGCGGAGGAAACTGAGATGGACGAGATGCCGGGCATGATCCGACCGGACCTGCAGGCGCTGCCGCAGGTAAAAGACCGGATGACCTTTCTGTATCTGGAACACTGCACCCTTGGCCGACAGGACGGTGCGATCACCGTTACAGACGAAAAAGGGATCGTCCAGATCCCGGCGGCAGGCATCTCGGTGCTGCTGCTGGGACCGGGTACACGGGTGACTCACCGTGCCATGGAACTTATGGGCGATACGGGCGTGGGCGCTGTCTGGGTAGGTGAGCACGGCGTGCGGTATTACGCTCATGGTCGTCCCCTGACCACCCACGCGCAGCTGCTGCTGCGGCAGGCAGAGCTTGTCAGCAACACCCGCAAGCATCTGGATGTGGTGCGCAGGATGTATCAGCTCCGTTTCCCGGACGAGGACATCTCCCGGCTGACGATGCAGCAGCTGCGGGGGCGCGAGGGCAGCCGTGTGCGGCAGGTATACCGCAAAGCTTCCAAGGACAGCGGCGTTCCGTGGAGCGGTCGACTGTACCGCCCGGAGGATTTTGCATCGGGCGATGCAGTCAATCAGGCGCTTTCTGCCGGGCACGCCTGCCTGTACGGTCTGGCGCATGCGGTGATCGTGGCGTTGGGCTGCGCTCCGGGGCTTGGCTTTGTTCATGTGGGGCACGAGTGCTCCTTTGTGTACGATATCGCAGACCTGTACAAGGCCGAGGTGACCATTCCCATTGCCTTTGAGGTGGCGGCACAGGCGCCGGACGACCTGCCGTCCGTGGTGCGCCGCCGGGTGCGGGATGCCATGGTGGAGCAGCACATTCTGGAACGCATGGTGCACGATATCCGGTATCTGCTCTTGAATGCGGACGAGCGGGAACCGGAGCCGGAGGCTGTTTATCTGTGGGACAACAAAGTGGGCACTGTGGCCAACGGCATCAATTATTTTGAAGAAGAGGGTGATGAAACATCGTAGTTCTTACCATGACGAACTGCCCGCCGAAACTGCGCGGGGACCTGTCCAAATGGCTGTGCGAGATCAACACCGGCGTTTACGTGGGCAATGTGAGCAGCCGTGTGCGGGATGCCTTGTGGGAGCGGGTATGCCAGAACCTGAAAAATGGGCAGGCGACACTGGTGTTCACAACGGCAGGAGAACAGCGGATGGATTTTCGCACCCACAATACCGCATGGGAGACCGTGGACTTTGACGGGATCAAACTGATGCGCCGACCGCTGCCGCAGGCCGAACAAAAACAAATCGACCTGAAACCCGGGTTCAGCAAAGCGGCGCAGCAGCAAAGGGCGCGAAAAGCGGGCAGAACAAAGCCGGGCACAGGCGATTACACCGTGATCGATCTGGAAACCACCGGCCTGAAAGCCGCGTCCGATTCCATCATCGAGTATGGAGCGCTGCGGGTCCGGGACGGCGTACCGGTGGAGGAACTGACCATGCTGGTCTGCGTGGCAGAAAACGTCCCGGCGGAGATCACAGCCCTGACAGGGCTCAGCGCTGCGGAATTGCAGCAGGGAACAGAGCCACGGGAAGCACTGCAAAGCTTTTTGACGTTCATTGGCAAGGACCCTCTTGTGGGACATAACATTGCCTTTGATCTGGAGTTTCTGCGCATGGCCTGCAAACGATATGGCTTTCCGACACCGACAAATCGGCAGACCGACCTTGCACAACTTGCCCGCCGAAACCTTACAAGAATCGCAAATTATAAGCTGGTTACGCTGGCACAGCATTTTCAGCTGGCAGAAAAAGTGGAGCATCGCGCTCTGCCGGACTGCCGCCTGATACAACAGGTTTATTGCAAACTGAAGGAAACAGCGGTACAATAGCAGCGGGAGGCACGGTGCTACGGGATCTTTTTAGTCCTTTCCCCGCATACGCGGGGGTGATCCTAGTTGGATTCGACACCCCTATTATACCACACACCTTTCCCCGCATACGCGGGGGTGATCCCACAATATATAGTGGTAGAAAATATGAATAATACCTTTCCCCGCATACGCGGGGGTGATCCCAGGCGTATGACAAGCTGGGGTGGAGTGCTGAACCTTTCCCCGCATACGCGGGGGTGATCCTAGTTGTCAAATCCTTTGAATCATAGTATAATACCTTTCCCCGCATACGCGGGGGTGATCCCAAAGGGGCGCTGCCCCTTTACCCCGCAAGGGTCCTTTCCCCGCATACGCGGGGGTGATCCCGTTCTGCCTGCTCCTCCAGCATAAAAAGCCCTCCTTTCCCCGCATACGCGGGGGTGATCCCGATGCAGCCCCATGATAGAGCAATGCCGAGGTCCTTTCCCCGCATACGCGGGGGTGATCCCGTTCTGCCTGCTCCTCCAGCATAAAAAGCCCTCCTTTCCCCGCATACGCGGGGGTGATCCCGATGCAGCCCCATGATAGAGCAATGCCGAGGTCCTTTCCCCGCATACGCGGGGGTGATCCCGTTCTGCCTGCTCCTCCAGCATAAAAAGCCCTCCTTTCCCCGCATACGCGGGGGTGATCCCGATGCAGCCCCATGATAGAGCAATGCCGAGGTCCTTTCCCCGCATACGCGGGGGTGATCCCGTTCTGCCTGCTCCTCCAGCATAAAAAGCCCTCCTTTCCCCGCATACGCGGGGGTGATCCTTTATCGGATACGGCTTCTCGGTGGGGAAACCACCTTTCCCCGCATACGCGGGGGTGATCCTAGGCCAGCGCCAAGGCCAGACACCGGCGGCAGCCTTTCCCCGCATACGCGGGGGTGATCCCCTACCTAGACGCCAACAGTTGGGACAAGAGGGCCTTTCCCCGCATACGCGGGGGTGATCCCAGGCCCGCCCGCACCATGGGGGCGCGATTTTGCCTTTCCCCGCATACGCGGGGGTGATCCTAAAAAAATCCCTCTCCGGTAATCAGCAACCCGGCCTTTCCCCGCATACGCGGGGGTGATCCCTGAGCGGGGGCGCTCTTGCCGCTTTCATTTAGCCTTTCCCCGCATACGCGGGGGTGATCCGTGCGGCGCGCGGCGCCCCTCTATAAGTAGGGTCCTTTCCCCGCATACGCGGGGGTGATCCTGCGCCTGCGGGCGCGGCCCTCGGGGTCATAAGCCTTTCCCCGCATACGCGGGGGTGATCCCTTGAGTGAACGCCGCCACTGGCACATCGGGCACCTTTCCCCGCATACGCGGGGGTGATCCCTGCTTCATCAGCCATTCGGAAAGCGGCTGCAGCCTTTCCCCGCATACGCGGGGGTGATCCTAGGTTGGGGATAAAAAATCAACCCTTTTGCCCCCTTTCCCCGCATACGCGGGGGTGATCCTCCTCACCAAGCGTTGAAGTATGCCGTAAAAGGCTTTTCCCCGCATACGCGGGGGTGATCCCGATGCAGAACGCAAAAACAACAATGCCGGAGGCTTTTCCCCGCATACGCGGGGGTGATCCCAACTGCGAGCGCGCAACAGCGGGAAAACGTAGCTTTTCCCCGCATACGCGGGGGTGATCCCCGCGCTGTGTTATATAACCCTTGCCGGACATACTTTTCCCCGCATACGCGGGGGTGATCCCTTCTTGCCGAAGGTAAACTCCTTCTTGGCGTGCTTTTCCCCGCATACGCGGGGGTGATCCTGATTTACCCAAAGATTCGAGAGTTTGTAAAAACTTTTCCCCGCATACGCGGGGGTGATCCGTAGTACATGTCAATGTACGCGTCATCCATGACCTTTTCCCCGCATACGCGGGGCTTACGAAAAAAGAACCACAGACTAAACTGAAAACGGAACGATATTTCCGGAAAGGAGAAACTCTGCAATTTTGGCACTCACCTTAAGCTGCCATCAAGACCCCCCGCAAGGCTTTGCGTGAGCGCCCCCAAAAGCGCAAATAAAGTAAACGAACCGCCCCGGTTTCCGCAGCAGGAAGCCGGGGCGGGTTGTTGCATGCAGGAGCCGTGAAAAACTGAGAACAGCTGAAAAAAGCGCTTTTTCTGCACGGAAGGACAGTTTTTTTGAGAGATGGACAGGCTGCTTGTCCATCTCTTTTTGTATACTGAGCTTGTGCATCGGTATTGGACCGGCTGCCCACCGCAAAGGTGCTACAGGCGACGGAGAAGGGCTGGCTTGTGGAAGCGGAGGTGTTTGGAACGGGCATCCAGATGTGGGTGCGCAGTCAGGGAGATTATGTAAGAGTGCTTGCTCAAGCGGACAAAAAATAAATGTGCAGCTGCACAGAGATAAAAAAGTTCTACAAAAAATAGGAGGAACCCTTATGCGGGCAGAAAATGCAAAACACGCAGCAGAAATGTTAAAGCGCTCCGGGGAGCTTGCCGGAACAGCTAATGTCCCTGCCGGGCGTTTATTTGCAAACTGTTCAAAATTACCACAAAGAATTGCCACGATTATCTGGCATAATAAGGGTGCACTCAGGGAGAACGGAACGGACATCCCCCATAACCTCCGAAAGGCTCTCCCCGCAAATGCCCATGCAGGCACATTTCCCTGCGGGTGCAGCCGCAGCAGCGGTGCACAGCAGGCCCATAAAAAACTGTCTCCCGTTTCTATGCGAGGCAATAGCCAGAACGGCGGACAGACTACCAAATCCCTCCTGATCAAGCCGCAATGTTCAGGGGTTCCTAATACAGCAGGCAGTGTCGCTTTCCTCCTCCTTTCCACGACACTGCCTGCTTTTTGTTTGTGCATTTATATCGATAAAACGAAAATACCGGAGCATCTGCGGACGCTCCGGTATTTTATATTGCATGCTCGGTTTTTACTGCCCGGCGGGAAATTCCTTCTCCCGCTCTTCTTTCAGGATGGCGGTGGCGCGCTGCATGGCGGCAGCGGCGCGGCGCAGTTCCTCGTCTCCAAGTTCGGCGCGCATCCGGCGGTAGCAGCGCTGCAAAAGCTCCTGCTCCTCCGCCATCAGCTCCACCGCCTTGCTGGAAAGCTCCACATAGGTGCGTCCGGCCTCGCGGTCGGTCTTCCATGCCACAAAGCCGTTGTCCTGCAGCTTCTCGATGCCTTTGGAAAGCTCGGTCACCCGCACCCCCATGGCGGCGGCGAGGTCGGCAAGATAGAGCCTTTCGCCGGGGTGCGTCTCCTGCGCCACCTTGATATAATACAGGATGAGATAATCTGCCCGCTGGATGGAGCTGAAAACCTTATCCACGTTGAGCTCGTGGAGGAAGAACCATTCCCCCTGATGCTGCTGCAACTCTTCCATGCTGATGCCCTCCCTTTATGCCCGCTGGCTGCGCGGGATATAATCGTGGGTGCCGCCAAGGCTCTTGTAGGCCGGGCGGATGATCTTGTTGGCGCTGAGCAGTTCTTCGATGCGGTGGGCGCTCCAGCCCATGATGCGCGCTACGGCAAACAGCGGGGTGTACAGCTCCATGGGAATGCCCAGCATCTCGTACACAAAGCCGCTGTAAAAGTCCACGTTGGGGCTGACGCCCTTGAAGATCTTGCGCTCCTGCGCGATAAGCTGGGGCGCCATGCGCTCGATGCGGGTGTAGAGGGAAAGCTCCTTATCCCGCCCTTTTTCGTGGGCAAGCTGCTCCACATAGCCCTTGAACACCACCTCGCGCGGGTCGCTGAGGGAGTAAACGGCGTGACCCATGCCGTAGATCAGCCCCTTGCGGTCGAACGCCTCGCCATGGAGCAGCTTTTTCAGGTAGGCTTCCAGCTCCTCATCGTCTTCAATGTCGTGGAGGTTCTCCCGGATGTTCTGCATCATGTGCATGACCATCAGGTTTGCACCGCCGTGGCGCGGACCCTTGAGGGAGCACAGCGCCGCCGCCATCGCCGAGTAGGTGTCGGTGCCGGAGGAGGTGACCACCCGGGTGGTAAAGGTGGAGTTGTTGCCGCCGCCGTGCTCGGCGTGCAGCAGCAGCGCCACGTCCAGTACGCGGGCTTCCAGCGGGGTGTACTGCATATCCGGGCGCAGCATCCGCAAAAAGTTCTCTGCGGTGGAAAGGCTGGGGTCCGGGCGGTGGATATACATACTGGCGTCTTTTTCGTAGTGGTTATAGGCGTGGTAGCTGTACACCGCCAGCATGGGGAAGATGCCCGCCAGCTGGATGCTCTGGCGCAGCACGTTGGCGGTGTCCAGGTCCGCCGCCTTGGGGTCGTAGGAAGCCAGCGTCAGCACGCTGCGCGCCATGCTGTTCATGATATCGTGGCTGGGCGCCTTCATAATGACATCGCGGGTAAAGTTGGTGGGCATGGTGCGGCACTCGCCCAGCACCGCACAGAACTGCTCCAGCTGCTCCGGGGTGGGCAGCTGACCAAACAGCAGCAGATAGCCCGCCTCCTCAAAGGCAAAGCGGCTGCCGCGGCTGCCGTTGATCAGGTCCTTTACGTCATAGCCGCGGTACAGCAGCTGACCGTCTGCCGGAAGCTTGACCCCGTCCACATACTGGAACGCCCGGATGTCCGAGATGTTGGTCAGACCCGCCAGCACGCCTTTGCCGGTCTCGTCGCGCAAGCCCGCCTTGACCCCGAACTCCCGGTAGAGATCCTTGGGGATGCGGTCGTGCTCTGCACAAAGGGGCTGCTGCTGGTCGAAGTAGCTTAATACATTCTGCAAATGATCCATGTCTGGCTGCTCCTTTCCTGTTCGTCCATATCAGTTTCTTGTTTTTCAATAACTTTTATATTACAGAACGGATATTTCGGTGTCAAGCAACCATTTGTAAACAAAAATAAAACAATTCACCCGTAGGGGTCGTACAGATCGTACTCTTCGGTCTCCTGATGCTTCTCTTCCAGCACCCGGATAGCCTGTTCCAAGGCGCTCTGGGAGCAGCCGCTCTCGCTTACCAGCGCATGGACGGCGGCGGCAAGGTCGCCTGCAAACAGGGTATCCAGCCGCTGCCGCATACAGTACACGCCGTATGCCCGCCGGGTGACCAGCGGCACATACACATTGCAGTTGCCCTGCTTTGCCGACCTGACCCAGCCTTTTTCCTCCAATCGGTAGAGAAAATTCAGCACCGTAGCTGCTGCCCAGCCGGTGGCTTTGAGCTTCTGGCTGATGTCCCGCCGCGCCGCCGCGCCCGGGCACGCCCACACCGCAAGCATCACCTGTTCTTCCGCCGCCGAAAGCGGACGCAGGGTATCCGGTAAGCCGTACATCTGTTGTACCTCCGTAAATATTTTTTAGTGGGAGCGCCCTCTCAGGCGCTCCCGCGCCAGATTCCCCCTTTTGTCACCTACGGTGACATCTTCCCCCGGAGCGGGGGAAGTC
>CAVKCU010000005.1:0-21780 GCA_963654645.1 Clostridiales bacterium
TGTTCTGGCGCAGCTTCACCCACTGGATCGGCGGCATGGGCGTTCTGGTGTTCCTGCTCTCGCTGCTGCCCCTGACCGGCGGCTCCCACGTCAACCTGATGAAGGCGGAAAGCCCCGGCCCGCAGGTGGATAAGCTGGTGCCAAAAGTACAGTCCACCGCTAAAATTCTGTACGGCATCTACTTTGCCCTTACCATGCTGGAACTGGTGTTCCTGCTGCTTGGCAGAATGCCCTTGTTCGAGGCGCTGCTTACCGCCTTTGGTACGGCGGGCACCGGCGGCTTCGGCTTCCGCAACGACAGCTTTGCCAGCTTTTCGCCCTATATCCAGTGGGTCGTGACCGTCTTCATGATCCTGTTCGGCGTCAACTTCAACGCCTACTTCCTGCTGCTCATGCGCAAGTTCCGCCGCGCCGCCGCCAGCGAGGAGGTGCGGGGCTACTTTGTGGTCATCGCCGTGGCAGTGGGCATCATCACCGCCAACATCTATAGTATGTACAACAGCTTTGGCGAGGCACTGCGGCAGGCCGCTTTTCAGGTGGGCTCCATCATCACCACCACCGGCTTTTCCAGCTGCGATTTTGACCTGTGGCCGACCCTTTCCAAGGAAATTCTGGTCATGCTCATGTTCATTGGTGCCTGCGCCGGCAGTACCGGCGGCGGCATCAAGGTGAGCCGCTTCCTCATTCTGGGCAAGACCCTGGTCAAGGAGCTCAAGACCGCCCTGCACCCGCAGGTGGTGGCACCCGCCCGCATGGACGGTAAGCTCATCAACCACGAGACCATCCGCACTACGAATGTGTTTATGGCAGCGTATATCTTTATTTTTGCGGCCTCCTTCTTCCTTATCAGCCTGAACGGCTTTGATATGGTGACGAACTTTACCGCTGTGGCTGCTACCCTGAACAACATTGGCCCGGGCTTGGAAATGGTAGGCCCCATGCAGAACTTCGGCTGCTTTGCAGACCCCGCAAAGCTGGTGCTGATTTTTGACATGCTGGCAGGTCGTCTGGAGATCTTCCCCATGCTGGTGCTGTTCATGCCCGATACATGGCGGCGGTTCTGAGCCTTTTTGGGTGCGGGACAAGTATAAAAATATCATTTCGGAACACCGGAGCTTCTATGGACGCTCCGGTGTTCTTTTTGTGAAAGAAGCTGCAAGGGCAGGGGACAACGGTTAGAAATACCTTGCGTTCAGCGCTGTATTGCAGTATGATTATGGTATCGATCGTCTTACCCTTACCCCTGAGCAGGCAGAATCTTTTTGCCAATGAAATCGTTCTGCATGATAAAAAAGAAGAAAGCAAAACAATAAAACATACAGGAGGAAATTACTATGGGTTTGATCAAAGCAGGTATGGGCGCACTGGGCGGAACACTTGCAGACCAGTGGAAAGAATTTTTCTATTGCGATTCTCTGGATAAGGATGTGCTGATGGTCAAGGGTCAGAAGCGCACCTCCCGCCGCAGCTCCAACCATGGCGAGGATAACATCATCACCAACGGCAGCGGTATCGCTGTGGCAGACGGTCAGTGCATGCTCATCGTGGAGCAGGGCAAGGTGGTGGAGGTGTGCGCTGAGCCGGGCGAGTATACCTTCGATTCCTCCACCGAACCCAGCGTGTTCACCGGCAACTTCGGCGATAGTCTGGCTGCTACCTTCCAGACCGTAGCCAAGCGCTTTACCTACGGCGGCGACACCGGCAAGGATCAGCGCGTATACTACATCAACACCAAGGAGCTGGGCGAGATCCTGTACGGCACCGCTACGCCCATCCCGTTCCGCGTGGTGGTCAGCGAGGAGCGGGGCTATAAGCTCTCGGTCAATCTGCGCTGCAACGGCAGCTTTACCTACCGCATCTGCGACCCGCTGCTGTTCTACACCAACGTGTGCAGCAACGTTTCCAACCAGTACGATGCCTCGGAGCTGGCTCCCCGCCTGAAGAGTGAGCTGATGAACGCCCTGCAGCCTGCCCTTGCTACTCTTTCCGCCAACAAGGTGCAGTATTACGAGATCCCCGCCCACACGCTGGAGATCTCGGACGCCCTGAACGAGCAGCTGTCCAATATCTGGCGCAAGAAGCGCGGCATTGAGGTGTTCTCCTTCAACATCAACTCCCTGTCCATCCCGGAGGAGCAGCAGAAGAAGATCACCGAGTGGGAAGAGAACGCCATGACCACCGATCCCACCACCGCTGCCGCCCGTCTGGTGGGCGGTCAGATCGACGCCATGAAGACCGCCGCCGGCAACACCGCCGGTGCTATGACCGGCTTTATGGGCATGGGCATGGCAGCCGGTGCAAACGGCATGAACGCCCAGAATCTGTTTGCCATGGGTCAGCAGCCCGCAGCGGCTCAGCAGCCTTCTGCCGCTGACAGCTGGCAGTGCAGCTGCGGCGCTACTGTCACCGGCAAGTTCTGCCCGGAATGCGGCAGCAAAAAGCCGGAGCCGAAGCCCGCTGCTGACAGCTGGACCTGCAGCTGCGGTGCTACCGTCACCGGCAAGTTCTGCCCGGAGTGCGGCAAACCCCGCCCCGCAGCAGCAGAGGGATGGACTTGCAGCTGTGGCACCGTGAACAAGGGCAAATTCTGCTCCGAGTGCGGCAAGCCCCGCCCCGCCGGTACGCCCAAGTATAAGTGCGACAAGTGCGGCTGGGAGCCGGCAGACCCCGCACACCCGCCCAAGTTCTGCCCGGAGTGCGGCGACCCCTTTGACGAGAACGACCGCAGCTAAGCCCGGTGCACAATGACTGATCACGCTGCGGGGCAGGGGAGAACCCTTTGCCCCGCAGACTACAGGAGGAAAAACTATGGCAGGAATGCTGGAATATAAATGCCCCTGCTGTGATGGTGCGATCAAATTTGACAGCACCACCCAGAAGTTGAAATGTCCCTACTGCGACACCGAGTTTGAGGTGGACGCACTGAAGGGCTACGATAAGGATCTGAAAGATGCAAAGCCCAGCAAGATGGACTGGACTACCCCCGGCGGCGGCTGGGCAGAGGGCGAGACCGCCGGTCTGCACACCTATGTCTGCAAAAGCTGCGGCGGCGAGATCGTGGGCGACGACACCATGGCGGCTTCCGCCTGCCCCTTCTGCGGCAACCCCATCGTGCTGACCGGACAGTTTGCCGGAGATCTGCGCCCGGACCTGATCATCCCCTTCAAACTGGACAAAAAGGCGGCTAAGGAAAAGCTGCAGGAGCATCTCAAGGGCAAGACTCTGCTGCCCAAGGTGTTCCGCAGCCAGAACCATATCGACGAGATCAAGGGCGTGTATGTACCCTTCTGGCTGTACGACAGCGACGCCGATGCCCAGCTGCGCTTTACCGCCACCCGCACCCGCTGCTGGTCGGACAACGACTACGATTATACCGAGACCAGCCACTACTCCGTGCGCCGGGACGGCGTGCTGGGCTTTGATGCAGTGCCGGTGGACGGCTCTTCCAAGATGGCAGATGACCTGATGGAATCCATCGAGCCCTTTGCCATGCAGGATGCCGTGCCTTTCAAGACTGCGTATCTGGCAGGTTATGTGGCAGATAAGTATGATGTGGACGCCCAAAAGAGCATTGAGCGCGCCAACGAGCGCGTCCGTCAGTCCACCGAGGACGCCTTTACCCAGACCGTTACCGGCTACGACTCCGTGAAAATGGAGAACAGCAGCATCCAGCTGCACGGCGGCAAGGCAAAGTATGCTCTGTTTCCGGTGTGGGTGCTGAGCACCAGCTGGAAGGGCAACAACTACATCTTTGCCATGAACGGTCAGACAGGCAAGTTTGTAGGTAATCTGCCGGTGGATAAGGCCGCTGCCCGCAAGTGGACGCTGGGTCTTACCGCAGCCGTTGGCGCCGCATCCTATGCGGTACTGTGGCTGCTGTGGCTGGCAGGCATTTTGTAAAGGAGGGAACGGAAGATGAAAAAGACTGTTACCCGGCTGCGCTCCCTCTGCACCGCGCTGGCAGCACTGATGCTGCTGCTTGCGCTGGCTGTACCGGCTTTTGCCGCCGAAAACGGCTTTGCAGACCTGTACTACCGCGTGAACGACAGCGCGGAAGTGCTGACCGAGGACGAGAACAGCGAGCTGGAGGCTTCGCTGGAGGAAGTGAGCGTCCGCCAGAGCTTTGATGTGACCATTGCCACCATCGACTCGCTGGATAGCGAGGGCTACACCAGCATGGAGGAATGCGCCGATGACCTGTATGACTACTGCCAGTTCGGCTACGGTGCAGACCGGGACGGCGTTCTGCTGCTGGTGAGCACAGGCGACCGCAAATGGCATATCTCCACCTGCGGCTACGGCATTACTGCCTTTACGGATTCCGGCATCCAGTACCTCGGTGAGCAGATGACCCCCGATATGGCAGACGGCGATTACGCCGCCGCCTTCCGCACCTTTATCCAGTGGACGGATGCGTATGTCACTGCCGCCCGCGAAGGTCACCCCTATGACGTAGACAATATGCCCAAGGAGCCGTTCTCTATCGTGTATCTGGGCGTGGCGCTGGTCATTGGTCTGGTGACGGCGCTGATCGTGACCGGCGTGATGAAGAGCCAGCTCAAAAGCGTGGCACCGCAGCGGGACGCAACCGACTATGTACGGCAGGGCAGCATGAAGCTGACCAACCAGCGGGATCTGTTCCTGTACCGTGACGTGCACCGCACCGAGCGGCCAAAAGAGACCGACTCCGGCAGCTCCGGCGGCAGTTCTACCCACACCTCCTCCAGCGGCTCGACCCACGGCGGCGGTGGCGGCTCGTTCTGAAAAATATAGGAGGGCTGCTGTAAGCTGCCCCACCCCGTAAAATGCAACGCCGGAAGGTCTGCGGACTTTCCGGCGTTGTTTTGGCTTTAGCCGTCACTTTTCTCCCGCCCGACACAAACGACTGATTTTTTCTGCGCCTTTGGGGCTATACTTCCAGTGCAGACGATTTTATATGCAGCAAGGAGCAGACACATGGGTATTTGGGAAAATCTGGGTTTGGGCGGCTACCGGGGCTTTTCGCGCCCGGCGGCACGGCTGCTGCAACAGGCGGTGCAGCTGGCGGGTGATCTGGGTTGTGAACAGGCGGATACCAGCCACCTTTTGCTGGCAATGCTGCAGCAGCAGGGTGCTGCGGCGCAGTTCCTGACCCGGAAAAAGATCACCGAGCCGGAGGTGCGCCGCCAGTTGGCACAGCAGCGCAGCGGGCCGGCACAGCGGCTGGACAGGCAGTCCATGGCACCGGATCTGCGCCGTACCATGGACTATGCGCTCATCGGGGCGCAGAACGCCCATGTCAGCCGGGCAGAGCCGGAGCATCTGCTCTGCGCTATGCTGGAAGATGACGGCTGCGCCGCCGGGCTGCTGCTGGCGGAGATGGGGCTTTCGCTCACCGAAGCGGTGCGGGAGTGCCGCCAGCTGAGCGGGCAATTCGTGCTGCCCGCCCAGCCCCGGGTGTCGGCAAGCATCCCTCGGGGCAGCCGTGCCAGCGATAAATATTGCCGTGATTTGACCCGCCGCGCCGCCGAAGGGGAGCTGGACCCGGTATTCTGTCGGGAAGCTGAGCTGGACCGCATGGTGGAGATCCTGTGCCGCCGCCAGAAAAACGACCCCTGCCTGATCGGGGAGCCCGGCGTGGGCAAAACGGCACTTGCCGAGGGGCTGGCGCTGCGCATTGCCGCCGGGCAGGTGCCCAGAGCACTGCAAGGGCGGCGGCTACTGGCGCTGGATATGGCAAGTCTAGTGGCAGGCACCAAGTACCGGGGCGATTTTGAGGAGCGGCTGAAAAACCTGCTGGAAGAGCTGGTGCGGGACGGCACTGCCATCCTGTTCATCGACGAGTTCCACACCATCGTGGGTGCCGGTGCCGCCGAGGGCGCTATCGACGCCGCCAGCATCTTAAAACCGGTGCTTGCCCGGGGCGAACTGCAGCTCATCGGCGCGACCACCAATCAGGAATTCCGCACTCACATCCAGAAGGACGCCGCACTGGAACGCCGTTTTGGACGAGTGCAGGTGGAGGAACCTGCCCCCGCACAGGCAGTGGAGATCCTCAACGGCCTTGCGCCCCGCTACGAGCGGTATCATAACGTGCGTCTGCCGCCCCAGACTTTGCAGGCGGCGGTGGAGCTTTCGGTGCGGTATCTGCCCGGGCGCTGCCTGCCGGATAAAGCCATCGACCTTGTGGACGAAGCCTGTGCGGCAGCGCGCATCCTTGCCGAAAAGGAGCAGCGCACCCAGCCGGTGCTCAGCCCGGAGGATATCGCCCGGGTGGTGGCAGCTGCCAGCGGTGTGCCCGCCCAGCGGGTGGGCGAACAGGAGCGGGAGCGGTTGGACAGGCTGGAGAGCCGCCTGAACGCGGAAATCGTCGGTCAGCAGCGGGCGGTAGCCGCTGTGGCAGGAGCCATCCGGCGCAGCCGCACCGGGCTGGGCGAGCCGGGGCGTCCCATCGGTTCCATGCTGTTTTTAGGTCCTACCGGCGTGGGCAAGACCGCACTGGCGCGGGCGTTGGCGGTCAGCTGGTTCGGCAGCGAGAAGGCACTGCTTAAATTTGATATGTCGGAGTATCAGGAGCAGCACACCGCCGCCCGGCTGCTGGGTGCGCCGCCGGGCTATCTGGGTCACGATGAGGGCGGGCAGTTGACCGAGGCTGTGCGCCGCCGCCCTTATAGCGTAGTGCTGTTTGACGAGATCGAAAAGGCACACCCGGATATCCAAAATATCCTGCTGCAGATCCTGGAGGACGGGCAGCTGACCGATGCTATGGGGCGCAAGGCGGATTTCCGCAACACCATCGTACTGCTCACTTCCAACTTGGGTGCACGGTTCTTAGCCGGGCAGAACGCGCCGCTGGGCTTTGCCGCCGGGGCAGAGGCGGTGTTTGAAAAGCAGTCCGCGCAGGCTGTGGAGGAGGCTAAAAAGTGGTTCCGTCCGGAGCTGCTCGGGCGGTTGGACGAGGTGATCGTGTTCCGCCCGCTGGCAGAAGAAAACCTCTGCGCCATTGCAGAAAAAATGCTCTGCCAGCTGGAGCAGCGCGCCGCCCGCAGCGGCTACCGGCTGCGCCACACCCCGCAGGTAGGGGCGGCACTGGCTGCCCGGGCGCAGTCAGCCTATGGCGCACGGGAGCTGCGCCGTCAGGTGGATAGGGCGGTGGAACAGGCACTGGCAAACCGCATTGCCGCCGGAACTGCCTGCGCAGGACAGCACTGGACGGCAGACTGCGCCGCTGATGGCAGCATCGTTTTGCGGGAGGATGAAACGGTTACCCTGTAATAAAACAGCAAAATACCGTTTTTACTTGCAACCGGCGCGGTTTTCGACTATTATAGAAGAAATAGAGTTACAACAGGGAGGATCCCCGATGCACACGCTGTTTCTTCTGAACCCCGCAGCCGGAAAGGCTGACTGTACCCGCACCCTGCCGCAGCAGATCGCGGCTGCTGCTGCCGGTGCCGGGCTTGCCCCGGAGGACTACACCATCCGCGTCACCACCCACGCAGGCCACGCCCGGGAGCTGTCCCGCGCTGCCGCCGCTGCCGCCCAGAAGGCCGGGATGGAGCTGCGCATTTTTACCGCCGGCGGTGACGGCACTTTCAATGAGGCGCTTACCGGTGCACACGGCTTTGATAAGACCGCTGTGGGCTGCCTGCCCTATGGCAGCGGCAACGACTTTCTGCGCACCTACGGCACAAAGGAGGAGTTTCTGGATCTGGACGCCCAGTTGGCAGGCGGGGCGGTGCCCATCGACCTGATGCGCACCAGTCTGGGGCTTTCTGCCACCATCTGCGCCGCCGGTCTGGACGCACAGGTGGCTTACGGCATCCCCAAGTTCCGGCGCATCCCGCTGTGCGGCGGCGAGGCAGCTTATGCCCTGTCCATCGTCCAGCAGCTGTGCGGGCATATCGGTCGCAAGGTGGAGTATGTCATTGACGGCGAGGTGCTGACCGTGGATTGCCTGATGTGCGCGGTGTGCAACGGTCGCGCCTACGGCGGCGGCTTTATGGCAGGACCGGAGGCGCAGCCGGATGACGGCTGGCTGGATGTGTTCATCGTGCGCAAGGTCAGCCGCCGGGTCATTGCAAAGCTGCTGATGCTGTACAAGAACGGCCGGCACTTTCAAAACGGTCAGCTTACCGAGGCTGCAAAGCCCTACTTTATTTATCGCCGCGCAAAATCGGTCAGTCTGCGTGCAGCAGACGGTCGCGGGCCGATCATTGCCACGGTGGACGGCGAGTGCGCCCCCTGCAAGCAGGTGTCGGTACAGGTGCAGCCGCTGGCAGGCCGCGTGCTGCTGCCGCAGCCCGCGTATCAGCGCTTTACCGCCCAAAAAGCAGGCGTGAAGTAACTGGGCAAAAGTGATAGCTGCGCATAATCGTTAAAATGATAAGCCGTCGGTGTACGATGTGATGATCACACATTGATACACTGGCGGCTTTTTTTACTGAAATAATAAAGAAATTAAGAAGATTGAAGGACGAGATCCCAATTCTTTTTGCACACCTCAATAAGTTCAGACTGACGTTTTTGTACAATAGCGGGAGTCCACTCATTATAACTGAGTACCTGCGTTGTCAATGCAAAGGCGGAAACACCTTTGGTTTTGAAATACTTTTCTTTTTTTATTGGAAATTCATAGTTCTGTGCCTGAGAATTTTTTCGTTTGGAAAGCGGCAGAATGTTTCCGAGTTTATGAAGCCATTTTTCGCGTTCGGTGACATCAGGCCAGTCCTTTTCCCACTGGCTTCCGGGGGTAACGGTTTGGGGAAGAACATGTTCAATGGTTAGAAGCTTAGAATCATAGTATGCAGAGCCATCAGAGACAAAAGAATCCAATCGTAGAATCAGATAATTGCGTTTATTGGAGGTCATCTTATAAACATCAGAATTCAGCCGTGTAATAAAATCTGTGATTTCCGAAGCAGTCAATTCAATGGCAGAACCAAAGCCCGTTATATCAGGAATTTCCAAATCCATTAGAACTCTGGCATAGCGGTCGATTCGATGAGAAACATCCGTGGAAGAAATACGCATATAGGCAGCCAGACGCTCTAATTTGCAGAAGAATTGCTGTAACAGAGACGGTTCGCTTTTGTGCTTTACATAATAAAGCATTGCGACGGGGAGCCAGTCGGAATTGTCAATCCGGTTCAGCCAACGGAGAATACGGTTGACACCATCAGCATTGACAGGAGAAACATAGCGACTGTTGGAAATCACATCATATGCGATGGCAAATGGTTCGAGCGTATTGTCGATAAAATCAATCGCAATTGCGGAAGTGATATCTGGTAGAACAGATTTATAGAACTCTTCTTGCAGGGACTTTTTAGCCTTGGCTTTCATCCGGATCATGCGGATATGACCAAATAAATCGTTGAATCCGGACCGGCCAAGCTGAATCTCGAGCGATTCCCATTTTTCATTATAATCCTGCTGCTTATCTGGTGTGACGGCTCCAATAATATCGGCTTTAAAAATATCAGTAACGAGCAGATCCATGCCGCGGTTATTCATGACAGAGAAAATACGGAAAGCAGATTGTTCGGTTGGAGTTGATACAACGATTAGGAGGCAACGCTGAACAAGAAATGCGCCAAAATTGACAAGTTCATCTTCAGAGGAAAAATTAGCGTTCAGAAAATCCATCAACAACTTGGAATTGAAGAGAATGTTTCGTTGTGCTTCTGTGGGAAGGGAATCAGGATTAAGCGCAAATAGCTTATCGAACTTCAGCTCCTGAACATACATACGAAAGAAATCTCGATCAATTTTGCGCAATTGAAGACGAGGCTTAGAAGAAATACCCTGAGAGGCACGACCGGGTTCGATGATGTAATTCTTGAAGTCGGCGCGATTTTCGCCAGTCAATTTAGAGGTTAAAGCTGCCAAAAGAATCGTCAGTGTGGTCAGACGCTGCTGACCATCAATCACTTCAGAATGCGGTTTATCGTCTTCCTTTACAAGTACGATGCTGCCAAGAAAGTATTGATCTTCTACGCTTTCATCAACATAGAAATCATGAAGGTCATTGAATAAATCGCGGGTTTGATCTTCTGTCCAAGAATAGGGACGCTGATAGGACGGAATATCATAGTCGAAGTCAGAACTGAAGATTTTTGCAAGCGGAAATTCAGAGCCTTTGATTTTGGTACTCATTCTTTTTCAATATCCTCCTTTAAAACTGACATCCAAATCCTACATTGTACCCCACCAGATACCTGAGTTGCCGGATTCGCTGTTAGCTCAAACATCTAATCCATATACTCAATTATCTGCTACCCCTGTGGCTATAATTGGGATACTGCCCAAATTCTCAAAAACCGCCCTCGACCTGTTTCCAAGGACGAGAACGGTTCAGACTGTAAAATGATGTCCAAACAATATTGAACGAATCACCGCACTGTATTACTGGACTTTTGACATCAAGAGTACGCACTCCACATGCTTCGTCCTTGGAAACAGGTCCACTGGCTGCACCTTCTCTGCATGATACCCCTTCTGCTCCAGCCATGCGGCGTCTCGGGCGGCGGTGGCGGGGTTGCAGCTGACATACACCACCCGGCGGGGTGCCATGCGCACCACAGCGGAGAGGGTGGCCTCATCGCAGCCCTTGCGGGGCGGGTCCAGCATTACAATGTCGGGGTGCAGACCCTCGGCAGCCAGCTGAGTAGCCGCCTGACCGGCATCGGCGCAGAAAAAGCGGCTTTTGGCGGCTACGGTCTCGCCCATGCGGGCGGCGTTGGCCTTGGCGCTCTCGATGGCCTCCGGCACGATCTCTACACCGATCAGCTCCCGGCATTGATCTGCCATGGAAAGGCCGATGGTGCCCATGCCGCAGTAAAGATCCAGCAGTGTGTCGTCCGGGGTCAGCTGCGCGTACTGTGCAGCAACGCCGTACAGCCGCTCGGCAGCCAGTGTGTTGACCTGATAGAAGGACAGCGGCCCCAGACGCACCGGTACGCCGCAAAGAGTGTCCTCGATGTAGCCCGGACCGTACAGGATATGATTTTCACCGCCCAGAATGACGTTGGTGTTTTTGGCGTTGACATTGAGCAGGATGGTGCAGATGGCAGGGAAATGCTCCTGCAATGCGGCACAGAGCTGCTCTGCATGGGGCAGCTTTGCCCGGGTACATACCAGACACACCATGATCTGCCCGCTGTGCGCACCGCGCCGCAGGAAGATGTGCCGCACCAGCCCCTTGCCGCTCTGCTCGTCGTAGGGGCGGATGCCCTGCTGCGCAAAAAAGGCACACAGTGCGTTGCCGATCTCGTTCAGCACACCGGGCTGCAGCTTACAGTCCGGGCAGGGGATGATGCGGTGGGTGCGCCCGGCATAAAAGCCGATGCAGGGCGCACCGTTTTTATCCAAGCCTACAGGGAACTGCACCTTGTTGCGGTAGCGGTCCACCTCCGGGGAGGGCAGAATGTCCAGCACCGGTACTTCCAGCCCGCCGATACGGCGGAAGGCGTCCAGTACACTTTCCTGTTTGGCGCGCAGCTCAGCAGTGTAGTCCAGATGCCGCAGGCTGCACCCGCCGCAGGGACCAGCCACCGGGCAGTCTACTGGAATGCGGTCCGGCGAGGGGGTGAGCAGCTCGTCCAGAATGCCGAAGGCATACCTGCCGCAGTCCTTTACGATGCGCACCCGGGCTTCGTCCCCTGGGGCTGTGCCGGGTACGAACACGGCCTCGCCATCGGCACTGTGGGCAACGCCGCTGCCGTCGCTGGAAAGGCGCTCAATGCGCAGGGTCAGGATCTGGTTTTTCTGTAAAGGCATGGTTTCTCCTTGTGTGATGGACTCAGGTTACAGTTGGGCAGGGTCTGCCGGGTCGGCGTCCTGCTGGGCGGCAAAATACTTGCTGGGCGGCACGCCCTTGGCGCGCTTGAACACCCGCGAGAAATAGAACTGGTCGAAGAAGCCTACCGACACCGCTACCTCTGCAATGGAAAGATTGCCGGCGCGCAGCAGCTTGCAGGCCTCATTGATGCGGTACTCGGTCAGGTAGTCGATGGGGCTTTTGCCCACATTCAGCATGAACACCCGGTACAGATGGCTGCGGGAAACGCCCACGCTCTTGGCTACGTCATCAATGGAAATGTCGTGGGAGTAGTTGAACTGGATGTACTTGATGGCGTTCAGCACATACTGGCTGGAGGAGGAGGCTGTGTGGGGCTTGCCTGCGCTGGTCTCCCGCATCAGAGCGGCGATAAAAAGGTACAGATACCCCACCATGGCGGCCTCGTCCTGCGGCTGCAGCCCGCGGGAGGAGTAGATGTTGGTCAGGGCTGCCCGCATCCCGTCTGGGTCGTTGGTGTGGTGCACGGGAGCGTCGTCCGTAAAGGGCAGCTGCGCCGCCAGCTTATGGGCACAGGCACCGTTAAAGCCCACCCAGCTGTACTCCCACGGCTGCTGCTCATCGGCGGTATAGCGGATCAGCTGGCTGGGGCGGGCGAAGAACAGATCGCCCTCGCTCACTTCCCATGTGCGACCGCCCACCTCAAAGATGCCCTTACCGGATACCACCAGATGGATCAGGTAGTGGTCGCGGATGCCGGGACCCCATGTCTGACCCGGAGCACAGCGCTCCAGACCGCAGTTGAAGATGGACAATTCAATATTGTTGGTGTAATTCTGCTTAAAGGATTGCTTATAAACGTCTGGCATGGCAGCTTTACCTCCGTCCTGTCACATTCTGCATCCAGTATACCATAGAACACCCTGCAAATTCAACAAAAGTACATCTTATTCTTTGCGCCGGACGCCAAATTTTGGATTTTTAGGTCAAATAAATTGAAAAAAAGCCCGAAATGCATTACAATAGGCTAAAAAGAGCAGAATCGTTCATTCTCGAGGGGAGGAGCTGTCATGGCTACCAGTGCACAACTCAGAAAACAGATCCTGCAGGGCAGCTGGGACACCGCGCTTGCTGCACTTTATGGAGCAGACCCGGCGGTGCTGCAGCGGCAGCGCGGGCGTTATGCGGCTGCGCTGGAGCAGTTCGAGCTGTATTTTGGCCCTGGGCGGCAGGTGCAGGTGTACTCTGCACCCGGGCGGGCAGAGCTGGGCGGCAACCACACGGATCATCAGGGCGGCTACGGGCTTGCGGCGGCGGTCACGCTGGATCTGGTGGCGGTGGCAGCCCGCAATACGGATGGCTATGTGCGGGTCAAGTCCCGGGGCTTCAACAAGCTGGATGTCATCGATCTTGCCACCGCAGAGCCGCAGGCAGGGGAGAGCACCCACTCGGCCAGTCTGATCCGCGGCATTGCCGAGGGCTTCCGCGCAGTGGGCAAGCAGATCGGCGGCTTTGATGCCTATACCGCCAGCGATGTGCTGCGAGGCTCCGGACTGTCCAGTTCGGCGGCATTCGAGATGGGCATGGCGTCCATCTGGAACGAGGAATATAGCACCGGGCTGACCCCGGCAGAGCTGGCAGGCATTTGCCAGTATGCGGAAAATACCTATTTCGGCAAGCCCAGCGGCCTGCTGGATCAGCTGACCAGCGCAGTGGGCGGCATTATCTTTGCAGACTTTGCCGATCCGCGCACCCCAAAGATCGAAAAGCTCCACGCCGACGGTCTGCTGCCGGAGGGGATGTTCCTCTGCGTTACCGATACCCGGGGCAGTCACAGCGAGCTGACCGGTGAGTTTGCAGCCATCCGGCAGGAGATGGAGCAGGTGGCTGCCTGCTTCGGCAAACCGCTGCTGGGGCAGGTGCAGGAGAAGGCTTTCTGGGCGGTACTGCCTGCCCTGCGCAGCCGCTGCGGCGATCGCGCGGTGCTGCGGGCTGTCCATTATTTTGAGGAGAACGCCCGCACACTGGCGCAGCGGGATGCGCTTTATGCAAAGCAGTTCCCGGTGTTTGCGGAGCTGGTCAAGCAAAGCGGACAGGCTTCCTTTGCACTGTGCCAGAACGTGTACTGCACAGCGGATGTGCGGCATCAGGGACTGTCGGTGGCGCTGGCTCTGAGCCAGAGCATTCTGCAGGGCAGTGAAGGCGCTTGGCGGATGCAGGGCGGCGGCTTTGCAGGCACCATTCAAGCCTATGTTCCCGGACGGCTGCTGCAGCGGTATCATAATGCCATCGAGCAGGTATTTGGGCAGGGCAGCTGTTATGTGCTGCGCCTGCGGGAACAGGGTGCAGTCCGGGTGATCTGAACAGAAACAAAAAGCCGTGCATGACCGGAATACTCCGGGATGCACGGCTTTTTTATAACTTACTGCTGCAGAGAAAAAGGCTGAGGGAGAGAGTTGGTAACGGGACGATCCTTTCTCTGCTGTTGGACGCTGTCCAGATATTGGACGGTAGTGGCGGCGGCTTCGCTGGTCACACCAATCAAACGGGTGAACTGCTGATAAAGCTTGACACCGGTCTGTACGCCAACCTTGATCATGCGGAAAAGCAGCATGGGAACAAAGGTAAAGGAGAACGAGAGCAGACCGCTTTCCCAGAAGAAATCACCGAAGTGCAGGTTGTCGAAAAAGCTGCCGACGGCATCGCCGAATTCGCTTCCGCCAAAGGCAGTGCGCTGCTCTTCGGGAGAAAGCGCTGCATAAGAAGATGGCAGCTGAAGCTTTTTCATAAAGAGGAACACTCCTTTCTGGAACAATAAAAACTTAGACCAAGGCCACCAGCGTAGGCAGGCAGTTTTGCTGCTCGGTCTCCTGTGCGGCATTCTTGTTGGCTTTATACTCGTCAATGCTGTTCTTGAGGGCAGTTACAAGGTTCTTGACGGAAAGATAGATGCTGCGTGCCTGACAATAGGCGTAGTAGCCGCCCAGACCTGCCATACCAATGGAGGCGACCTTGCTCCAGGTATTCAGCTTGCCCCAATAGTGCCCCACGGCATCGCCGACGCTCAAGCCATCATTCAGGGCATTCTGCATGCCGGAGACAGCACTTTGGAACGCATAGCGACCCATCATACCCAGCAGATTTATCGTAACGGTCACGCCAAAGTTCATGACCTGCTCCGGGGTGATGTTGATGGAAAGGGCACCGCCCTCGGTGTAGGTCATCTCCTCGGCAGAGAGCACAGCATAGCCGGCGGGCAGCTGCAGAGGGCGCTGATATGTATGATCCATAATGGAAAACTCCTTTCGCATACAGAACTCCCCAAGGGGCAGTTCATCTAGTAACTGAATTGTAGCATATCTGCACAAAAATGACAAGAGAGCGCGTGTTTAAAATCATGATACATTTGTGAATATATTGTGACGAACAACTGTAAAAAAGACTGCAATACGAGATAAATGCGTTGAACGGACTTTTTTTCGCGGCGAAAAAATGTTGTGGCAGAATATAGACCTGTAATAAACAACAAGGGCATCTGCCATGCCCGCAATGCTGCACAGAGCGCAGTAACGGACAGGCAGATGCCTTATGCTGCTTTATAGGTTGCCAAGCGGGGAGAAATGCATTTAAAGCTTTTCCGGCACGCGCTCATACAGGGCGGTCAGTTCAGCAATATGCCCGGCCAGTGCTGCGGGCAGGGGCTGCGTCAGCCGCCAGCACCAGTTTGCACCCTGTGTGCTGGGGGTGTTGATGCGTGCCTCGCTGCCCAGATGCAGCCAGTCAGCCAGCGGGATGATCGCAGTGTCCGAAACACTGGCAAGGCATGCGCAGATCATGCCTTCGGTCAGGGTCTCCGGTGTGCAGCGCAGATACCGGCAGGCGTATGCCACATCCTCGGCGCTGGCGTTGCTGCGCCAGCCCTCGGTGGTCACATTGTCGTGGGTGCCTGTGTATACCACGCTGTTGCGGGGGTAGGTGTGGGGCAGATAGTTGCCAGACTCCCGGCTATCGAAAGCGAACTGCATGATCTTCATGCCCGGGTAGCCGCTTTCGGCAAGCATCGCCTTTACCTCCGGGGTCAGATAGCCCAGATCCTCGGCGATGATATTGCCACCGCCCAGCGCCTGCTGCATGGCGTGGATAAAGTCCCGGTCGGGGCCTTTTTCCCAGTGCCCGCCCGCAGCAGTGGTGCTTCCGGCGGGGATGGAATAGTAGCTCTCAAAGCCCCGGAAGTGGTCGATGCGCACCACATCGTAAATGGAGGTGGCGTGCTTCATGCGCCGCTTCCACCAGTCAAAGCCGGTGGTCTTGTGGGCGGGCCAGTCGTACAGCGGGTTGCCCCACAGCTGACCGTCTGCCGCAAAGGCATCCGGCGGGCAGCCGGCTACATGGGTCAGGTGCATCTGCCCATCGGTCTGGAACAGCTCCGGGTGGGTCCACAGGTCGCTGGAATCCGGACTGACGTAAATGGGAATATCACCCACCAGCAGGACACCCTTGCGGTTGGCATAGACCTTCAGTGCATTCCACTGGGTGTAGAAGAAGAACTGCACCGCTTTGTAGTAGCAGATCTGGTCGGTCAGCCGTGCTTTTGCGGCGGCAATAGCCTCCGGTTCCCGGCAGCGCAGGGCGTCCGGCCAGTCGGCAAGACCCGCCTGTCCCTGCTCGGCCTTTACCGCCATGAACAGGGCGTAGTCCTCCAGCCAGAAGCTCTGCGCTGTGCAGAAGGCTTCATAAGCAGGGGAGGGGGCGCTCAGCAGCCGGTCAGCCGCCTTTTTCAGCAGCACCGGACGCTGGCTGTACAGCGCACCATAGTCAACGGTGTCCACCGGCTGCGCGGCGGGGAGCTCTTCAGCGGTCAGATAACCGTCCGCTGCCAGCAGCCGATAATCGATAAAGTAGGGGTTTCCGGCAAAGGCGGAAAAGCTCTGGTACGGGCTGTCGCCATAGCCGGTAGGACCGATGGGCAAAATCTGCCAATAGGTCTGTTTTGCCTCAGCAAGGAAATCAACAAATGCGGTTGCTTCACTGCCCAGCGTGCCGATACCAAAGGGTCCCGGCAGGCTGAACACCGGCATCAGAATGCCGCTTGCACGCATACCGTGCACCTCCTTAGCCCTTTACAGCGCCGGCCACGACACCCTCGATGATGTACTTCTGGCAGGTCATGTAGAGGATGATGATGGGGATGATCGCAATGATGATGCAGGCCATCATGGGAGCCAGCTCCACGCGACCATAGCCGCCGCGGAAATACTGGATCGCCATGGGGATGGTGCGGTACTTCTTGATATCCAGCACCAGCGTGGGCAGCAGGTAGTCGTTCCACACCCACATAGTCTCCAGAATGGCGGTGGAGATCATGGTAGGCTTCAGGATGGGGAACACGATCTTGAAGAAGATCTGGATGGGGTTGCAGCCGTCGATCATGGCAGCTTCCTCGATCTCCATGGGTACGCTCTTCATAAAGCCGGTGAACATGAACACGGCCAGACCGGCGCCGAAGCCCAGATAGATGATGCAGATGTTCCAAGGGTTGTTCAGTTTCAGCCGGTCAGCGGTCTTGGACAGGGTGAACATGACCATCTGGAAGGGGACGACCATGGAGAACACGATCAGCAGGTTCATAAACTTGCTCAGCTTGTTGTTTACGCGGGTCAGATACCAGCCGGTCATGGAGCAGCACAGCAGGATCAGCACCACACTGGTGATGGTGATCAGAAGGCTGTAGCCCATGCTGGAGAGGAAGTTCATTTTGGTCACGCCGTAAACGTAGTTGCGCAGTCCGGCAAAGGTCTCGGCGGTGGGCAGACGGAACACCGTAGAGGTGGTAAAGCTGCCCTCAGTTTTCAAGCTGTTCAGCAGGATCAGTACGATGGGGTAGATCCACAGCAGGCAGAGAAGCACCATTACAACAGTAAGGATGACATCCCAGGTTCTTTTCTGTTTCGACATTACTGCTGCACCTCCTTAGAGCGGGTAAAGTGGAGCTGGATCAGCGAGATGACCACAACGATCAGGAAGAACACAACAGCCTTTGCCTGACCGATGCCCTTCCACTGCGCACCGGAGCGACCGTAGAAGGTGTTGTAGATGTTCAGAGCCAGCATTTCACTTGCGTTTGCGGGCTCGCCTGCGGTCAGAGCCACGTTCTGGTCGAACAGCTTGAAGCTGTTGGTCAGGGTCAGGAAGGTGCAGATGGTCACGCTGGGCATGACCATGGGGATCTTGATCTTGAACAGGATCTCGCGGTCGTTGGCACCGTCGATCTTAGCCGCCTCGATCAGGTCGCCGGGCACGCTCTGCAGACCAGCCACATAGATGATCATCATGTAGCCGATCTGCTGCCAGCACATCAGGATGACCAGACCGACGAAACCGGCCTTGGCATCCAGCGCCAGCAGAGGTTTCTGCAGGTTGGCCAGCACACCGTTGAGCAGGATCTGCCAGATGTAGCCCAGCAGGATGCCGCCGATCAGGTTGGGCATAAAGAACACGGTACGGAAGATGTTGGTGCCCTTGATGCCGCGGGTCAGCACCAGTGCAATGGCAAAGGCGCATACATTGATGAGCACGGTGCTCACCACGGTAAAGACTGCCGTAAAGCCGAAGGCGTGCAGGAAGGTGGAATCCTGAAATACCGAGATGTAGTTCTGGATGCCCACAAAGGTGGTCTTAGAAACGGTAGTGAACCGCTGGAAGGACAGGTAAACGCCCCAGATAAAGGGCCAGATAAAGCCGATGATAAAGGCAACCAGAGTAGGCAGCACAAATATCGGCCAGTATTTACTAATGGCTTTTTGCATGATATACCTCCTAAGGGAGCTGTCTGATAAAAAAGAAAGGAGGCGGGCGAACTTTTCGCCCGCCTCCCATTTTAATTCCTAGGGAGATCTCCGGTCAAAGGCTTAGCCGTTTGCCAGTTTGTACTCCTTGGCCCAGCCATCCACAAATGCGGTGACAACATCGTCCCACTTGCCGGTGCCTGCTGCGTATGCAGTCAGAGCGCTGCCCACGCCGTTCTTCCACTCCTCGGAAGGCATGGTGGAGAAGCACCAGTCAACACTGGTCTTGCCGGCTGCAACGTAGTCGTTTGCAATGCTGATCAGGGGGTTGGTGGAATCCTTTGCAGCCTTGAAGGGGATGACAAAGCCCATATCGTCGGCCATAGCGGAAGTGCCCTTGTCGGAAGTGACACACCAGTACAGGAAGTCCAGAGTAGCCTGAATGTCGGCCTCGGAGGAGGTGTTGTTGACACACCAGAAGTTCTCGGAACCGGTGCACAGACCCTGATTCTCCTCGCCGTCCACGCCGATGTAGATGGGCAGCATACCCAGATTGTCATCGCCCAGATCCTTCACATCGCTGTAAGCCCAGGTGCCGTTCTGGTAGAACACAGCCTTCTTGCCCACAAACTCAGCCACAGCGTCGTTGCCGGTCTTGGAAGCCAGCAGCTTGGGGTCGCAGGTGGAATCGGTGATGTACAGATCCCAGATCTGCTTGTAGTTGTCCAGATAGGTGCCCTTGATGGCGTCGGTGGAGCCGATGCCGTCTGCCTTGTACTCGTAGTAGATGGGCAGGTTTGCCAGATGGGTCTTGAAACGCCAGTCAGAAGAACCGTCCATGCCGGCGGAGGTGAAAGCACCGTCCACGCCCAGCTCAGCCTTACGAGCCTGAATGTCGTCAGCAACCTTCTTCAGGTCGGCAAAGCCCTTGATGTCCTCCTGCTTGTAACCGGCAGCAGTCAGCAGCTCCTTGTTGTAGATGATGCCGTAGGTCTCGATGACGTATGCAATGCTGGTAACAGCGTCGCCGTCCTTCAGTGCGAAGGAGTCGCTGGTCAGCTCGCCGTAGACGGGGCTGCCGGACAGATCGTAGCAGTAATCCTTCCAGTTAGCCAGACCAACAGGGCCGTTCACCTGGAACAGGGTGGGAGCCTCGCTCTTCTCCATCTCACTCATCAGGGTGGTCTCGTACTGACCGGAAGCTGCGGTGACGACGGTCACAGGCACGCCGGTCTCCTTGGTGTACTCGGCAGCCAGATCCTGCCAATCCTGATCCTGCTCGGGCTTGAAGTTCAGGTAGTAGACCTTGCCGTCTGCCTTTGCAGCGGTGCTGGAAGCAGCGGTAGAACCGGCAGCAGAGGAAGCGGTAGTGGTGCTGCTGGAGGAGCCGCCGCAGGCAGCCAGACCCAGAGCAGCGGCAGAAACGCCAGCGGCCTTCAGGAAGTTACGACGAGTGATCATCTTTTTCATAATAAGTTCTCCTTCTTATTAAAATTACAGATCAACTATATACTCTCCGTCCTTCGACGGAGGGAAAACAAAGTTTAAATCGCCCTTACGCTTTCGCCCTGCTGCAGCTCCGGCTGCAGGGTCACGGTCTGGGCAGGGGAGCCATGTTCGATCTGACGTACCAGCAATTCAATGCTTTGCAGCGCGATCTGCTCACTGGGCTGGACGATGGTGGTCATCACCGGCACGCAGTAGCGGGACATCGTAATGCCGTCAAAGCCGATCACCGAAACATCTTCCGGCACCCGGAGCCCGGCACTTACCAGTGCCCGGATGGCACCAAAGGCGATAACGTCGCTCATGGCGAACAGGGCTGTGAAATCTGCCCGGCGAGCCAGCAGACTGTTCATGGCGTGGTAGGCGGATTCGAAATCGTAGTTGGACAAGCCGTACAGCTTATCGCTGAACAGGATACCCGCATCCTCCATGGCCTGCTGCGCACCCTTGCGGCGCATCACGCTGGGATAGCTTGTCACCGGACCGCCCAGAACGGCGATCTTGCGGTGTCCCTGCCGAATCAGGTAATCCACAGCGGTATAAGCCGCTGCCCGGTCATCCACGCCCACCATGGAAAGGTTGGGGAAGTCCAGCTCATCTGTGACCAGCGTAGTGAGTACCGAGGGAACATTGATGCGGTCAAAGCCCCGCTGGAAGTTCGCCACGCTGCCGCCCAAGAAGATGATGCCCTTGGGTTTGATCTCCCGCAGGATCTTTTCTGCAGCATCGATCTCGTTGGCGTTCTCGTCCAGATAAGAGACGATGCCGTTGTACCCGTACAGGGTGGCGGCGCGCTGGAGCTGCACCAGAAAATCGGAAAAGAAGATGTTCCGGGTGCCTTTTACCACAAACACAAGGCTGCGGGACTGCTGGATCTTCAGCTGCCGGGCATTGGTGTTGGGCACGAACCCGGCCTCCCGCATCACTTTCAGAACGTGCTCTTTGGTCTCCGGGCGGACATCCGGCCTGTCGTTGATCACACGGGAGATGGTGCTTACGGAGCAGCCGCTGATCCGTGCGATATCCTTGATGGTCAGGTTTGCCATGTCGGCGAGCCTCGCTTTCTGATAGTGTTTCGGGAACGTTGTCGGGAACGTTTCCAGTGACATTAGTATGGCACATTCTGTATAAAAAATCAATAAGGGTGATGTAACTTTGTACAAGGTGTGCAATGCTATCTCTCGTGTTTGTGCAGTTTGATTTGCATGCAAAGCAGCAAAACTGAAAATACCGATAATTCCCGGTACAAGTCAAAACAGACCGGAAATTATCGTACCGTTTTGTAATTTTTTATACGACGCTAGTGGAGAATTTGTAAGTTGGATACAAGTGAAAAGCAACGGAAACGTTCCCGAAAAATGCTCCGGCGCTGTATTCCGGTCAGCCTTGGTGCGGGGGGGCTGCCGCACATAAAACGGCGGAGGGGGCATCGCACTGCACCGCGGATAGAGCCAAGACATCGGGGAAGGGAAGTTGCCGACCCCAAAACGCAAAAAAAAGCGCTCTCACCTTGTCATCGGTGAGAGCGCTTTGCTGATTGCTGATTATTTTGATCGGGTTGGTTTTTTAAAGATTAGTCGCTGACGTAGGGCATCAGAGCAACGTGACGAGCACGCTTGATGGCGATGGTCAGTGCGCGCTGATGATAAGCGCAGGTGCCGGTCACACGGCGGGGAATGATCTTTGCACGCTCAGAGACGTACTTACGCA
>CAVKCU010000006.1:0-21703 GCA_963654645.1 Clostridiales bacterium
ATAGCATCGCAGAAGGAAACACAGGCGGCGAAACGAGAGACGGACCCCTCGGGCGAAAAGAGCCTGCGCGGTACAAGGATCCTGCTGACTGAGGACAACGACCTGAATGCGGAGATCGCCACCGAGCTGCTGCAGGAAGAAGGCTGTACGATAGACCGCGCAAAAGACGGCGTGGAATGTGTGGATATGCTGGAAAAAGCTGCAAACGGAACCTATCAGCTGATCCTTATGGACATCCAAATGCCCGTGATGAACGGCTACGATGCAGCAAAAAAGATCCGGCGGATGGACGACCCCCGAAAAGCGGGCATCCCGATCATCGCTATGACTGCAAATGCCTTTTCTGAGGATAGGCAGACGGCACTGGATGCCGGGATGAACGACCATGTCGCAAAGCCGATCGATATGAATATCCTTGTGCCAGCCATCCGGAAATATCTTTGATGCGGACAGAAGGTTATAGTACATAAGAACGATCAAGACTCCTGCGTGCTTTGAACGCCCGCAGGAGTCTTTTTTGTGTGCCGCCGCTTCAAAACCTTTGCCGAAAGTGTTCCCGAAATACCGGTTCTGCTGTATAATGATTCCGGAAGGGCAGGCTGCACTGTGACCGGGGCAGGGCTGCTGTAACCGATACCCTGTAAGGAGGTCTGTTTCATGAATACTACATTGCGGCAGGATGCGGAGAAGATCATCTTTTCCAGCATTCAGGCTGTGCTGCCGGACGAGGCAGTGCGCCGTGCCCTGAAAACTTTTCAGCCCGGGGGCGGCAGGGTGCTGCTGGTGGCAGCGGGCAAAGCCGCATGGCAGATGGCGCATGCCGCTGTGGAAGTGCTGGGATGTGTGGATGACGGCGTGGCAGTGACCAAATACGGTCACGTCAAAGGTGCGATCCCCGGCGTGGCTTGCTACGAGGCAGGTCACCCAGTGCCGGACGCCAACAGCTTTGCTGCCACCGAAAAAGCCTTGGCGCTGGTACGGGGACTGACCGCAGAGGACACCGTGCTGTTTCTGCTTTCAGGCGGCGGCAGCGCCCTGTTTGAACAGCCCCTGCTCCCCGGTACAGAATTGCAGGATATCACGAGCCAGCTCCTTGCCAGCGGGGCGGACATCGTGGAGATGAACACCATCCGCAAGCGGCTGTCCGGGGTCAAAGGAGGACGGTTTGCACAGGTCTGTGCTCCGGCAAAAGTGTTCAGCATCGTGCTGAGTGATATTCTGGGCGACCCGCTGGATATGATCGCAAGCGGCCCGGCGGTGCCGGATCTCTCCACCTGTGCGCAGGCTCTTGCCATTGCGGAAAAATATCACCTGGACTTGTCGGAACAGGCGAAAAAGCTTCTGGCGCAGGAAACGCCGAAGGCACTTGACAATGTGACCACCCAGATCACAGGCAGCGTCCGGGAGCTTTGCGCCGCCGCTGCGAAAGCCTGCCGGGAGCTGGGCTATGAACCCATCCTCCTCACCGACCAGCTCTGCTGCGAGGCCCGGGATGCAGGCAGTTTTCTGGGTTCCATTGCCCACACCCATGCGGGGCAGGGAAAAAAGCTGGCTTACATCGCGGGCGGCGAGACGGTGGTGCATCTGACCGGCAAAGGGCTGGGAGGGCGTAATCAGGAGCTGGCTCTGGCTGCAGCTCCGGCGCTGGCAGGGCAGAACGCAGCGGTGTTCTCGGTGGGCAGTGACGGCACCGACGGCCCCACCGATGCCGCTGGCGGCTACGTGGATGGCGACACTGCCGCTGCACTGGAGGCAAAGGGCTGGAATGTGTTCGACACCCTGCAGAACAACGATGCCTACCACGCCCTGCATGCCGTGGAAGGGCTGATCATCACGGGAGCTACCGGCACGAACGTCAATGATGTTGCCGTGGTACTGATCGGGGGAGAAGCGCAGAAAGGCTGCAAGGATCACCTTACCGCGGGGTCCCCGCCCCAAAAGTGCTGTGGCAGAAGATACCGGTTGAATTTATAAGGCGAACGTGCTATTCTAAAATCGGCAGTGGCGCACGGAACAAAACACGGACACCCATTGCGCTGCATGCAAAATGTGTCGGAACAGAGAAAATGACGACACATTTCCGAAAAGCCGCATAAATCCGACATGAGCAAACATTTCTTTAGGATTGTAACAGTTTCTCCTGCTCCATAAAATAAAAAAAGGACACACAAGGCAAAAAAAGCAATGCCCTTGCAGCAAGGAGGAACTGAAATGGAACGTACATTTTCACCCATGATCCGGCAGTATTCTGCCATTGATGGCCTGCAGAAGGCGTATACGCTGGTGTATGCCATGGAGGTGGAGGGCACACAAGGCTGCCGACTGACCCTGTGCAGGCTGGGCAGCCGGCAGCGGGTGGACAGTCAATATGTCGCGGCAGCGCCGGAATTTTGCTATCGGATCCTGCGCTATCTGTGCGAGAATGGAGTTCAGCCGGAGATCTGGCAGGATGTTGTCACAGAGCTGACAGCTGCCGGTCCGGCAGGAGGGAAAGGCGGCGCTTGGTGTGAACAGTGAGCGAACAGCCCAGCTGCGGGTCGCCCTTGCAAGCTATGATCTGAGGGAGCTCCGTGTTCAAAAGCGCTATCTGCAGGAACAGGGAAGCGCCATTGAATGCGTCTGCTTTTGCAGCGGGGAAAAGCTGCTGCAGCAGCTGCAGCAGGGTGCCCGCTGCGATGCTGTTGTGCTGTGCAGTGAGCTGGCGGATATGTCCATGGAGCAGTTTGTCCGGCAACTGTATCAGCTGAAGGACAGACCGGTGCTGCTGGTGCAGCGTGCGGGGCGGCGCAGGGATGCGGTGCTGCCGGAGAGCCGGGATGGCTGCTACTGCGTAGAGAGTACAGAGCTGAAAAAGCTGCTGTGGCAGCTTTACCGGATGCCGGGTCAGCAGAACCAGCAACTGGAGCAGCAGTGCGGTCAGCTGTACGAAACGTGGGGCATTTCGCGGGCGGACATCAATGCCAGATACCTCACCTGTGCGGTCAGCATTGTGTGCAGCACCAGTCAGAAGCTGGCGATCCGCAAGGAGATCCTGCAGGCGGTGAGCGAGCAGTTTGAAACATCGGTCACTGCGGTGGACAGCGGCATCCGGCGCATGGTGGATCAGCTGGAAGCAAGGCCGGATCCCGCATGGCTGGCGTTTAAAGCCGATACGGGGCTGGGCAGCGGCAAGCCCACCACCGGCAAACTGATCTATGCGGTCAGGGGCGCTGTGCTCCGGCAGAAAACGGATAAATAAGTGGTGTCCCGGGAGGCAGAGCAATGAAGCAGCAAAGGACAGAGACGCGGTCGCTTACGGCGGATCAGCAAAAACGGATCGAGGAGGTCTGCTTTCGTTCGCTGGCGCTGATCGGGCGCAACTGTGAATATCTGGAACAGCATTTTGGGCTTACCGGTGCGGATGAACCTACCCGGCAGGCGGTGGCGGATATCAACGCCGCTGCCGTGCAGCTGGACCGCACCCTCAGCGAGGCGATGACCCTGCTGGAGTTTCTGCGCGGGGACGAAAAGCCGCAGCTGTACCCTGTGGATCTGTGCGATCTGCTGCGGCAGGTGGCGGCACAGGCTGATATGATCCGGGCACAGCTTGGGGTGGACATCCGGCTGGACTACGGCGGGTGGACCTCCTGCTGTGCGCTGGCAGACCGCAGCGATGCGGAGCTGCTGTGTCTGCATCTGCTCTCCAATGCATTGCGTGCCAGCCGGGAGGGCGGCAGCGTCGATATTGCGCTGCGCCGCACCCAGACGGCATGGCTGCTGACCTTTACCGATGATGGCTGCGGACTGCCTGGCGAGGATGCGAAGGCGTTGCTGGAAAACCGCCGCAGCTTTCTGGGCGGGGCACAGCTGGGGCTGCTGCTCTGCCGGGAGTGCTGCCGCCGGATGGACTGGAGCCTGCAGCTGGAGGCTGCCCCCCAAAAAGGCACCAGGGCGGTGGTAAGCATTCCGCTGTACGCGGGCGAAAGCCGCCCCGATGGCACAGTGGAGCTGCATACCGACACGGAGACCGAGCAGGAGCAGCGCCGGTATCATCTGCGCGCTATGCTGGTGCGGGAGATGCGCACCATGCCGGAGCGCGGCGACCCGGAAGATAAGCTTTGATACAGTAGAGGAGCTGCTGCACAGCGTTTTGTGCGGCAGCTTTTTTTGAGGGAAAAACCGACACTTGTTCACAAAAAGTTCAGCCTTTTGAGCAAAAAATACTATTTTTTTCGTGTAAAATAGACAACATGGATTGAATGCTGCCTGCAATTGGATTATAATAATAGTGTATGCAAAAAAGCATTTACTGCATTTTTTACAGCGGATGCTGCTTAAAAACAGCGTAGATGCGTGATGCGGGCTGCTAAAAAGAGAAAGCTGCCGTTGCAAGCCTTTGCTGCAAACGGCTGTTTGCCATGGCAGCCGGGGCGTTTTTGCTCCGGTCATTTGTCCTTAGGAGGGAAAACAAGGTGAGAGTAGGTCTTGACATCGGCAGCACCACCATCAAATGTGTGGTGCTGGGCGAGCATGATGAACTGCTGTATTCTACATACGAACGACATTATAGTCATATTCTGGAAAAGGCGCAGGAGCTGCTGCGGCGCATTGATGCCGAGCAGCTGCATGGACGCAAGGCGCTGCTCAGCATCTCCGGCTCTGCCGGTATGGGTTTGGCGGACAGCTGCGGCGTGCCCTTTGTGCAGGAGGTGTTCTCCACCCGCGTGGCGGTCAAGCGCTTTATGCCGCAGACCGATTGCGTCATCGAGCTGGGCGGCGAGGATGCCAAGATCCTGTTTTTGACCAACGGCACCGAGGTGCGCATGAACGGCAGCTGTGCCGGCGGCACCGGCGCTTTCATCGACCAGATGGCTACCCTGCTGAAGATGAGCGCCGAGGAGATGAACAAGGCTGCCGAGCAGGCGCAGCGCACCTATACCATCGCCTCCCGCTGCGGCGTGTTTGCCAAAAGCGATGTGCAGCCCCTGATCAATCAGGGCGCCCGCACCGAGGATATCGCCGCCAGCATTTATAAGGCTGTGGTCAACCAGACCATCGCCGGTCTGGCACAGGGACGCCCTATCAAGGGCAATATCCTCTATCTGGGCGGGCCGCTCACCTTCAGCACCGTGCTGCGCAAGAGCTTTGACGAGGCGCTGAATGTGACCGGCACCTGCCCGGAAAACAGTCTGCTGTATGTGGCGCTGGGCGCTGCTCTGTACGCTGATAAGGAATTTGTGCTCACCGAGGTAGCCGCTGCGCTGGACAAGTACGCCGCCACCGCTACCTATGCCAGCGAGCCGCCGCTGTTCGCCAGCAAGGAGGAATACGAGGCTTTCCATGCACGGCACATGTCCCACAGTGTGCCCCGCGTGGCCTTTGGTGCCCACTGCGGGCCGGTGCATATCGGCATCGATTCCGGCTCTACCACCGTCAAGCTGGTAGTTGTGGACGAAAAGAGCCAGATCCTGTACACGAACTATCAGCCCAACCTTGGCAACCCGCTGCCCCTTATCCGGGAGCAGCTGCTTAAAATCTATAAGGAGCATCCGGGGCTGCAGGTGGCAAGCGTCACCACCACCGGCTACGGCGAAGAACTGGTAAAGAACGCCTTCCGCTGCGATTACGGTCTGGTGGAAACGGTGGCGCATTTTACCGCTGCCAAGTACTTTATGCCGGACGTGGACTTCATTATTGATATCGGCGGGCAGGACATGAAGTGCTTCAAGATCGAGGATGGTGCCATCAGCAACATCTTCCTGAACGAAGCCTGCTCCTCCGGCTGCGGCAGCTTTTTGCAGACCTTTGCACAGGCGCTGGGCTATGACGTCAAGGAGTTCGCCGCGCTGGGGCTGTTCGCAGACCGCCCGGTGGACTTGGGCAGCCGCTGCACCGTGTTCATGAACAGCTCGGTCAAGCAGGCCCAGAAGGACGGCGCAAGCATCGAGAATATCTCGGCCGGCCTGTCCATCAGCGTGGTCAAGAACGCACTGTACAAGGTTATCCGCGCATCCAGCCCGGAAGAGCTGGGCCGCAAGATCGTGGTGCAGGGCGGCACCTTCTATAACGAAGCTGTGCTCCGCGCCTTTGAAAAGGAAATGGGCGTGGAGGTCATCCGACCGGACATTGCCGGTCTGATGGGCGCTTACGGCGCCGCTTTGTACGGTCTGCGCCAGAGCCATAAAAACGGTCAGACTACCTCTGCCATGATGGACGAGCAGGAGCTGGAAAAGTTTGCACAGCAGGTGGTCAGCGTTAAGTGCGGCGGCTGCGGCAACCATTGCCAGCTGACCGTCAATACCTTTGCCGATGGTCGCAAGTTCATCTCCGGCAACCGCTGCGATAAGCCCGTTACCGGCAAAAGCGAGGACAACAGCCTGAACCTGTATGCCTATAAGCAGCAGTTGCTGGCAAGCTACAAGCCTGTGCCCGGCAAGCGCGGCTCCATCGGCATCCCGCTGTGTCTGGGCTTCTACGAGCTGCTGCCCTTCTGGCACGCCTTCTGGACGAGCCTTGGCTTTGCGGTGCACACCAGCCCGGTGTCCACCCGCGGGCTGTATCTGACCGGACAGGCTACCATCCCCAGCGATACCGCCTGCTTCCCGGCAAAGCTGAGCCACGGTCACATCAAGGCGCTGAGCCAGATGCAGCTGGACGCCATCTTCTACCCCTGCCTGACCTACAATGTGGACGAAGGCTTGGGCGACAACCACTATAACTGCCCGGTGGTGGCGTACTACCCGGAGGTTCTGGCAGGCAACTGCCCGGAACTGGAGGGCAAAAAGTTCATCTATGATTATGTGGGCATCCACCGCCCCAAGGACTTTGTGCACAAGATGGCAAAAGAGGTGCTGCCCAAGTACTTTGGCGGCATCTCCGAGCGGGAGGTGCAGGCCGCAGCCGATGCCGCTTACGCGGAGTACGAAGCGCACATGGCAAAGATTCGGGTAAAGGGCAGCGAGATCATCGACGAGGCACGCCGTCAGGGCAAGCGCATCATCGTGCTGGCAGGCCGCCCCTACCATGTGGACCCGGAGGTCAATCACGGCATCGACCACCTGATCACCCGCCATGGCGCTGCGGTGGTCACTGAGGACAGCATCTCTAACCGGGTGCAGAAGTTCCCCACCAGTGTGTTGAACCAGTGGACCTACCACAGCCGCCTGTATGCCGCCGCCAAGTACTGCACCACCCAGAAGGATATGGATCTGGTGCAGCTGGTGTCCTTCGGCTGCGGCGTAGATGCCATTACCACCGACGAGACCCGAGAGATCCTGCAGCGGGGCAACAAGCTGTATACCCAGCTGAAGATCGACGAGATCACGAACCTCGGTGCGGTGAACATCCGCCTGCGCAGCCTGTTTGCCGCTCTGGACGAGCGGGACGAGGCCGCCGCAGAAAAGGCGGAGTAAAAGAAACCTTGAGATAGGCTGAAAGACTTCCCCCGGCGGGGAAGTCTTTGCGGGGACTATCTTGTTTAGAGCAACATAGGAGGAACCTATGGAATATAATTATCCCAAATTTACCCCGGAGATGAAAAAGACCCACACCATCCTTATCCCCAACATGGCCGTTACCCAGTTCCGGCTTATGGAGTATGCACTGCGCGGTGAGGGCTATAAGTGTGAGCTGCTGGGCAACTGCGGCAGTGCCGTGGCACAGCTGGGGCTGAAGTATGTCCATAACGATACCTGTTACCCGGCGCTGCTGGTCATCGGTCAGTTTCTGGATGCGCTGAACAGCGGTAAGTATGATCTGGAGCACACCGCTCTGCTGATCACCCAGACCGGCGGCGGCTGCCGCGCCTCCAACTACATCCATCTGCTGCGCAAGGCGCTGGTCAAAGCCGGTTATCCGCAGATCCCGGTGGCAAGCCTGAACTTTTCCGGTCTGGAAAAGGACAGCGGCTTCCAGATGACCCTTCCGCTGGCGCGTAAGTGCATCGCCTGCATCTTCTACGGCGATATGCTGTGTGCGCTGCGCAATCAGGTGGCGCCCTACGAGAACGAAAAGGGTGCCGCCGACCGCACGGTGGATCGCTGGATCGCGCGCCTTGGTCGTGCTTTGCTGGCAGGCAAAGGCTTTACTTCCCGGGAAATGAAGCACACCTTCCCGTTCATTGCCAAGGATTTTGCCGCCATCCCGGTCACCCGGGTGCCCAAGGTCAAGGTGGGCGTTGTGGGCGAGATCTACGTCAAATACAGCCCGCTGGGCAACAACGACCTGCAAAAGTTTTTGGAAAGTCAGGACTGCGAGGTGAACTTCCCCGGTCTGATGGGCTTTGTGCAGTACTGCGCCTTCAACATGGGCGAGGATCATGTGCTGTACGGCGGCAAGCTGGCTGTAAAGATCGGCACCGACCAGTTCCTCAACTGGCTGGACAGCGTAGAGCGCGCCATGCTCAAGGCCGAGGCGGATGCCGGGTTCTATGCGCCGGGTCCCTTCAAGGAGCTGGTGGAAAAGCCCAAGGGCGTCATCTCGCTGGGCGCAAAAATGGGCGAGGGCTGGCTGCTGACCGCCGAGATGATCGAGCTGGTGCAGGGCGGCTACGGCAACATCGTGTGTGCGCAGCCCTTTGGCTGCCTGCCCAACCATATCGTGGGCAAGGGCATGGTGAACAAGATCCGTGCGCTGTATCCCAGCGCCAACATCACCCCCATCGACTACGACCCCAGCGCCACCCGGGTCAATCAGGAAAACCGCATCAAGCTGATGCTGGCTGTGGCAAAAGAGCGGCTGAACACCCCCGCACAAGCCCAGCCGCTTACGGCAGAGCAGCTTGCCGGCGGCGCCCCTCAGGTCGGTGTCACTGTGTAACAAAAGCAAATACGATAAAAAACAGGGGAGCCGCTGCACGGCATTTTTACGCAGCAGCTCCCTTTTTGCAGGAAAGGAACCGCTATGGAAAAGCCCGCAGCTGCCTGTTATCATCTGCCCGGCCTGTTTGAGTTTTACGAGCTGTACCGCCGTTTTTTGCCGCTGTACCGGGAGCACCGGGAATATTTTTATGATTGGTGCGCCATTGGCTCTATCTACGGCGCACCGGCGGGCTGTATCTGGGGCGGGGGACGCATCTCCTGCGGCGGGGCAGCTGCGCGCGAGGTACTGGCGCTGCTGCGGGAATACGGCATCTCTGGGCGGCTGACCTTCAGCAACTCCCTGCTGCGGGCTGAGCACCTTGCCGACCCGCAGTGCAATGCCCTGTGTGCGCAGTTTGCCAAAGAGGGAAGTGTGCCAAACGGCGTCATCGTCCATTCCGATCTGCTGGCGGACTATCTGCGGCAGCGCTGGCCGGAGCTGTATCTGGTATCCTCTACCACCAAGGTGCTCACCGAGTTTGCGCAGTTGCGGCAGGAGCTGGCAAAGCCGCAGTTCCGGTATGTGGTGCCGGATTTCCGGCTGAACCCGGCACTGGAACAGCTGTGCACTCTGCCGCCGGAGCAAAAAGCCAAGGTAGAGTTTTTGTGCAACGAGTGCTGCTGGTTCGGCTGTACAGAGCGCAAGCGCTGCTACGAGACGGTCAGCCGCCAGAATCTGGGCGAGGACTGCCCGGACCACCGCTGCACTGCCCCGGATGCCGCCGGGGGCTACCGCTTTTCCAAGGCGATGCGCAGCCCCGGGTTCATTGGGGTGGAGGACATCCGGCAGCGGTATCTGCCCGCAGGCTTTTCCCAGTTCAAGATAGAGGGCAGGGGGCTTGGCAGCGCACTGGTGCTGGAATTTCTGCTTTACTACATGATAAAGCCGGAATACCAATTGCAAGTGCGGGAGGCAATCTATCTGGACAATATGCTGGATCTTTTTTAAGAAAATTGCACCGGGCAGACCGCTTTCTGTCCGGTGCTGCTTTTTACCGGCGGGATTTGTACATGAAAACTTTCTTTTCCCGGCAAAGCGTGCTACAATAAACAGGAAATAAGTGTTATAGGAGCAGTGCATGGAAACAACGCAAAAACAGATCGTACTGGGCATTCTGGCTCATGTGGACTCCGGCAAGACCACCCTCTCCGAGGCCATGCTCTACCGCGCCGGTGCCATCCGCAAGCTGGGGCGGGTGGATCACGGAGACGCCTTTCTGGATACCGACAGCTTGGAAAAAGCGCGCGGCATCACCATCTTTTCCAAGCAGGCGCTGCTTACGGCGGGCAATACCGCCATCACCCTGCTGGATACCCCCGGCCATGTGGATTTTTCCACCGAGACCGAGCGCACCTTGCAGGTGCTGGACTATGCCGTGCTGGTGGTCAGCGGAACAGACGGCGTGCAGAGCCATACCGAAACGCTGTGGCGGCTGCTGCGGCGCTACCATGTGCCCACCTTTGTGTTTGTGAACAAGATGGACCTGCCCGGCATGACCCGGGAGCAGCTGCTCACCCAGCTGAACCACCGCCTTGGCGAGGGCTTTGTGGATTTTGGTGCAGAGTCTGCCGCCCGCAACGAGGCGCTGGCGCTGTGCGATGAGCAGCTGATGGAGAAAATGCTGGATGCAGGCACTTTGACCGATGCCGATGTCATCCCCGCAGTTGCCCGGCGGCACGTTTTTCCGTGCTGGTTCGGGGCGGCGCTGCGGCTGGACGGCGTGGATGCACTTCTGGAGGGGCTGGATCGTTACACCCGCCCCGCCCCGGCGCTGCACGCCTTTGGTGCAAGGGTGTTCAAAGTGTCGCAGGACGAGCAGGGCGCCCGCTTGACATGGCTGCGTGTCACCGGCGGGGAACTGAAGGTAAAGGCTCTGCTTACCGGCGAAGCGGACGGCGAGCCGTGGGCAGAAAAGGCAAACCAGCTGCGGCTGTATTCCGGTGCAAAATATACCCTGACTGAGGTCATCGGCCCGGGACAGGTGTGCGCCGTGACCGGCCTGACCCATGCAAAGCCCGGCACCGGGCTTGGGGCAGAGCGGGACAGCGATGTGCCGGTGCTGGAGCCGGTGCTCAGCTATCAGGTGCTGCTGCCGGAGGGGGCGGACGTACACGCCGCGCTGGGCAAGCTGCACCGGCTGGAGGAGGAAGAGCCGCAGCTTCATGTGGTGTGGAACGAAAGCTTGGGCGAAATTCATGTGCAGCTGATGGGCGAGGTGCAGCTGGAAGTGCTGCGTAGCCTGCTGGCTGAGCGGTTCGGGCTGGAAGTATCCTTTGGCCCGGGCGGCATTTTGTATAAGGAGACCATCACCGAACCCATGGAGGGCGTAGGGCATTACGAGCCGCTGCGCCACTATGCCGAGGTGCATCTGCTGCTGGAACCGCTGCCCCGGGGCAGCGGGATGCAGTTTGCCGCCGACTGCCGGGAAGAGGTTCTGGACAAAAACTGGCAGCGGCTGGTATTGACCCATCTGGAAGAAAAACAGCACCTTGGCGTTCTGACCGGCGCACCGCTGACCGATGTAAAGATCACTCTGCTCACCGGCAAAGCGCACCTCAAGCACACCGAGGGCGGCGATTTCCGGCAGGCTACCTACCGCGCTGTGCGGCAGGGGCTGATGCTGGCAAAAAGCCAGCTGCTGGAGCCATGGTATGCTTTCCGGCTGGAAGTGCCGGTGGAGAACATCGGACGCGCCATGAGCGATATCCAGCGCATGGAGGGCAGCTTTGACCCGCCGGAAAGCGGCACCGACACGGCTACCCTGACCGGTTTTGCGCCGGTATCTACCATGCGCAGCTACCCCATGGAGGTGGTCAGCTACACCCGCGGCAGGGGACACCTGAGCCTGACGCTGGATGGCTACCGCCCCTGCCATAACGCGCAGGAGGTCATTGCAGAAAGCGGCTACCAGCCGGAGCATGATCTGGAAAACCCCGCAGATTCCGTGTTCTGTGCCCATGGTGCTGGCTTTGTGGTGCCGTGGAGCGAGGTGCGCAGCCATATGCACGTTGAAAGCGGCTGGGGCAAGGCAAAGCCCGCCCGCCCGGAGGTGCAGGCTGCGCCCCAGCGCCGCGCCATGGCTTACCGCGCCACGCTGGAAGAGGATGCCGAGCTGCTCAAGATTTTTGAGCGCACCTACGGCCCTATCAAGCGGGACCCGCTGGCGGCGTTTCGTCCGGTGCAAAAGACCGAACGCCCGGATTTTGCCGCAGAGCAGTGGGAAATTGCCCCGGAGTATCTGCTGGTGGACGGCTACAACATTATCTTTGCGTGGGACGAGCTGAACGCGCTGGCAAAGGAAAGCTTAGACACCGCCCGCCATCGGCTGATGGACATCCTGTGCAACTATCAGGGCTACCAGAAATGCGTGCTCATTCTGGTGTTTGACGCCTACCGCGTGCCCGGCAGCCCCGGTGCCATCGAGAAGTACCACAATATCCATGTGGTCTACACCAAAGAAGCCGAGACCGCCGATATGTTCATCGAGCGGGTCACCCACGAGATCGGCAAGAGCCGCCGCGTCCGCGTGGCGACCTCGGACGGCATGGAGCAGGTCATCATCCTTGGTCACGGCGCACTGCGCGTGTCTGCCCGGATGTTCCACGAGGAAGTGCAGAACGTGGAAAAGCAGATCCGCGCCCTTGTGCAGGGACAAGTATAAAGGCTGACCCCTGTGAAAATGGGATATCGGAACGCCTGCGGGCGTTCCGATATCCCGAGTACAAATAAAATTTTCTTTCTTGTGAAAAAATCGTTCTCTGGAGGTGCACCCATGGCTGTGGAAATTACCAAAGAATTTGTCTGGCAGAGCATCCCGCCCCGTGCCCGGGACAGCCATAAGGGCACCTTTGGCAGTGTGCTGGCGGTGGCGGGCAGTGCCTTTTACCGGGGCGCGGCGCTGCTGGCAGCTGAGGGTGCACTGCGCACCGGGGCGGGCATCGTCACCCTTGCAAGCGTAGAGCCGGTGGTCGGTGCCGCCGTCACCCGCTTGCCGGAGTGCTGCCTGTGCCCCTGTAAGGAGGGCGCACAGGGCGGCATTGCGCCGGAAAATGTGCCGCTGCTCCGGCGGCAGAAGGCTACCGTGCTGCTGCTGGGCCCCGGCCTTGGCGGTACGGCGCAAAGCGCCGCCCGGGCCACCGAGACCCGCACGCTGGTGCAGCAGCTGCTGCCCGGCTTTGCGGGCACTGCGGTGCTGGACGCCGACGGCCTGAACGCCGCCGCACAGCTGCTGGCCGAGGGCAAGCCCTTCCCGCACCCGGCGAGGGAGCTGGTGGTCACCCCGCACCCCGGCGAGATGGCGCGCCTGACCGGGCTTCCGGCGGCAGAGCTTGCCGCCGACCGGGAGGGCATCGCCCTGCGGTATGCCAAGGCGTGGAACGCCGTGGTGGTGCTGAAGGGTGCACGCACCGTGGTGGCAAGCCCGGACGGGCGGGTGTGCGTGAACCCCACCGGCAACCCGGGCCTTGCCCGGGGCGGCAGCGGGGATGTACTGGCCGGGATGCTGGCGGCGCTGCTGGCCTGCGGTCTGCCCGCTTACGAAGCCGCAGCCTGTGCGGTATATCTGCACGGCGCCGCCGCCGACCGCGCCGCCGCAAAGCGCGGCGAGTACGGAATGCTGCCCCACGATATCCTGCCGGAGCTGGGCGCACTGTTTGCGGAAAACCAGAGATAAACGAAAAGAGGCAGCTGCACAAAACGCCGTGCAGCTGCCTCTTTCTGGGTGAAACGATTTGAAATGCCCTCCGCTTGCGCTCTGGGCATATTCAGAGGAATCATTATTATAATTTGTGGTTCAGAAACGTCTGCGGACGTTTCTGAACCACTTTTTCACGCGAGGGGTCGTGGCGGGAAACGGCATTTACAGCGCTCGTTTCCTACGGAAACAGTTGCGCTGTAATAGAACCGCGTGCATTCTGTCCGGTAAAAATGGGATGCGGGATGTCTGCCGGATTTACCGGAACTGGCTGAGATATTCCTCCACGGAGCGGGTCATCTCTTTGGAGAAATCGGAGTTATACTTGCGGTTGCAAAAGGCGGTGCACCACTGGTCAAAGGGCGCGTTGCCTGCCTTGTAGCCAAAGGTGTCCCGCAGCTCTGCGCCGTCCATAGTGCGGTAGCCGTTTTCGTGCACGATGTGCTCCATGGCGCAGCGCTGGGGCTTTACGCGGTCCTTCTGCTGCTGAGTGGGCCAGCCGAACACCAGCATCACTGCCGGGAACACATAATCCGGCAGGTGCAGCAGGCTGCGCTGGGTGGCGCAGTTTTCCATGATGTCCCCGATGTAGCACGAGCCGATGCCAAAGCTCTCGGCGGCTACCACGGCGTTCTGGGCGGCAATGGCGGCGTCGGTGACTGCCAGCATCAAATCGCCCACGCCCGGGGTGCGGGGCGTGCAGCCAACTTCTAAGTAGGCGTCGTACCACTTTTTGCAGTCGGCGCAGAACACCAGCACCAGCGGTGCTTTGGCAATAAAGGGCTGGTGATCGCAGCTTTCGGCAAGCGCTTCCTTCAGCGCCGGGTCGGTGATGTCTAAAATGGTATACAGCTGCTGACAGCCCGCAGAGGGCGCCTGTGCGGCAGCTTCCAAAATGGCCTGCTTCATCTCGGCAGGGATGGGCTTATCTTCATACACCCGCACCGACTTGCGGTCGAACAGGCTTTGCAGAATGGGGTTGCGCTCGGTCATGGGAACACCTCCGGTGTTGTGTTTATTCATAGTCGATGGGCAGGGTGGGCAGGCCGTTCAGCTCCAGCCCGGCGGTGTGCCCGGCGATGTACTGGTAGTAGCCTTGTGCCGCAATCATGGCGCCGTTGTCGCCGCAGAACTTCAGCTCCGGCAGGTAGACCTTTGCGCCCAGCTTTTGGGCACCGTCGTTCACCAGCTGGCGCAGACGGCCGTTGGCGGCGACGCCACCGGCAAGGCACACCTGCTTTGCCCCGGTATCGGCAGCGGCAAGCAGAAGCTTTTCCGCCAGAATGCCCGCAATGCGCTCCTGAAAGCTGGCGGCAAGGTCGGGCACGTTCACTTCCTCACCCTTCATCTGCGCCTTGTTCACCTCGTTGAGCACGGCAGTCTTTAAACCGGAAAAGCTCACGTTGTATTTGCCCTCCACATGGGGCACCGGCAGACGGTAGGCCTTGGGGTCGCCGGTCTTGGCGGCAGCGGCTACGCTGGGACCGCCGGGGTAAGGCAGACCCAGTGTGCGGGCCACCTTGTCAAAGGCTTCACCTGCAGCATCATCCACGGTGTGACCCAGAATGTGGTAGTGGGTGTAGTCCTGTACCTCCACGATATGGCTGTGCCCGCCGGAGGCTACCAGACACAAAAAGGGCGGCTTGAGTTCCGGGTGGGTCAGGTAGAGCGCGGCAATGTGTCCCCGCAGATGGTGCACCGGCACCAGCGGCTTGCTGGCAGAGTAGGCCAGACCCTTGGCAAAGTTCACGCCTACCAGCACCGCGCCGATGAGCCCCGGCGCAAAGGTGACAGCCACGGCGTCCACGTCGTCTATGGTCTTGCCGGCGTCCAGCAGGGCCTTTTTGACCGTAGCGCTAATGAACTCGCAGTGGCGGCGGCTGGCAATCTCCGGTACGACGCCGCCGTACAGCGCCTGCTCCTTGACGCTGGTGGAGATGACGTTGCTCAGCAGATGCCGCCCGTCCTCCACCAGAGCGGCGGCAGTCTCGTCACAGGTAGACTCGATTCCGAGAATGATCATTTTAGTGTGCCTCCAGCCAGTTTTTGCCTGCGTGCACATCGGTGCTCAGGGGCACCGCGTACTGCACGCAGCCTTCCATTTCCTCCCGCAGGATGCGGGCAGCCTGCGCAGCCTCCGTCTCCGGGGCCTCCACGATCAGTTCATCGTGGACGGTCAGGATCAGGCGGCTGGTCATCTTTTCGTCCCGCAGGCGCTTCCACACCCGCACCATGGCCAGCTTGATCACATCCGCAGCAGTGCCCTGAATGGGGGTGTTGCGTGCCATGCGCTCACCGCTGGCGCGCACGTTGAAGTTGGTGCTTGCCAGCTCCGGCAGGGTGCGGCGGCGTCCGAACAGGGTGGACACATAGCCGTTTGCCTTGGCGTCCGCGATGGTCTTGTCCATATAGCCGCTCACGCTGGGGAAAGCTGCCAGATAGTTCTTGAGGAAGGCGTCTGCTTCTTTCACAGTTACGCCGATATCCTTGGAAAGGCTGTACGCGCCCTTGCCGTACATGATGCCGAAGTTGATGGCTTTGGCAGAGGAGCGCAGCCGGGGCGTCACCTCGCTCTGCGGGATGCCGTAGATCTTGGCGGCGGTGCTGCGGTGGATGTCCTCACCGTTCAAAAAGGCCTGCTGCATGTGCTCGTCCCCGGTGATGTGCGCCAGAATGCGCAGCTCGATCTGGCTGTAATCCGCGTCCACCAGAACGCAGCCCGGCTTTGCAATAAAGTAGGCGCGTAGCTGACTGCCCAGCTCGGTGCGGATGGGGATATTCTGCAGGTTGGGGTTATCGGAGGAGAGCCGCCCGGTGCGGGCTTCGGTCTGATTGAAGGTGGAGTGGATGCGCCCATCTTCGCCAATGACCTTGAGCAGACCTTCCACATAGGTGGAGTTCAGCTTCTGGTAGGCGCGGTACTGCAAAACGTCCTCCACCAGCGGGTACTCGCGCAGGCTTTCCAGCGTTTCGGCATCGGTGGACCAGCCGCGCTGGGTCTTTTTGCCGTGGGGCAGACCCATGGTGTCGAACAGCATCTCGCCCAGTTGCTTGGGGCTGTTGGGGTTGAAGGTGGCGCTGCCGGTCTCCATGTGGATGCGGGTCAGCACCTGCTCCAGCTCCTCCCGCAGCTTTACGCCGAACTGCTCGATGCCGTCCTTATCCACCAGCACACCGGTGCGGGTCATATCGGCCAGCACCTGTGCCAGCGGGAACTCGATCTCGTTGTACAGCGCATCCTCGCCGCAGGCGGTGATCTCGGCCTTCATCCGGGCAAACAGGTCTGCCAGCCGCCCGGCGTCCGGGTAATCGGTGCAGGTAAAGGCGGCAGCAGCCTTATAGGCGGGGATCAATTCGCTGATCTGGTACTTGGAGGCAGAAGCATCCAGCAGATAGGCTGCCAGCTTGCCGTCCCAGACGATACTGCTGCCCCAGCCGCCGGCAGCCATGGCTTTGGCGTACAGGGGCGCAGAGTTGAACACATCCAGCGTCACATCGGCATTGTCCAGCAGCCGCAGCAGGTCGGCATCCTCCAACGGGTAGACGGTGGTATCCTGCACGGCGTACCAGCTTTCCGGCTGCAATACCACGTTGCGGGTGCCCTGCTTGCCGGTAACGGCGGGGCGGGCAGCCACCAGATAGTGCCCGGTGGGGGTCAGGGGCAGGGGAGCGAGGTCAGCTTCCGACAGCTCCGCAGCCTCTTCCTCGGCGGCAGCTTCCGGCGCTACGCCGTCCAGCCCGAACCGGGGGATCAGGGAATGGATCTCCAACTCCTGCAAAAGCCGCACGGCGGCGGGTTTGTTGCCCTCGCCCACGGTGTAGGAGCCCTCGGCAGTGTCGATGGGGGCATCGGTGCGGATGGTGCCCAGCGTGTGGCTCAGCTCTGCCATGGGCTTATCCTCGATCAAGTGCTCCCGCTGCTTGGGCTTGATGCGCTTGTCATCAATGTTCTGGTATACGCCCTCCAGCGAGCCGAAAGCCTGCACCAGCGAGAGGGCAGTCTTTTCGCCGATGCCCTTCACGCCGGGGATGTTATCCGAGGTATCGCCCATCAGGCTCTTCACCTCGATGAGCTGCTTGGGCGCAAGGCCGTATTTTTCCTGAATGGCGTCCTCGTCCATCACCACAGTCTTGCTGCGCCCCATTACGGTGGCAGCCAGCAGCACAGTGGTGCTCTCGCTCACCAGCTGCAGGCTGTCCCGGTCTCCGGTGGCAAGGAAGCAATCGTCCTTCCGGGCGGCGCAGGCAGCAGCCAGCGTGCCCAGAATATCGTCCGCCTCCCAGCCCTCGGCGGTAACGGTGCGGTAGCCAAGGTCTGCCAGCAGCTGCTTGAGCGTCGGCATCTGCTGCGCCAGCTCCTCGGGCATGGCGTGGCGGGTGGCCTTGTAACCGTCGTACATTTTATGCCGGAAGGTGGGGGCCTTCAGGTCAAAGGCCACGGCAACCTCGTCCGGCTGGCACTCCTTGAGCAGGGAGAGCAGAATGTTCAAAAAGCCATAGATGGCGTTGGTATAACGTCCGTCCTTGGTGGTCAGCAGCTTGATACCGTAAAAAGCGCGGTTGGCAATGCTGTTGCCGTCAATGACCAGTAAACGCATAATGCAGTTCCTCCGTTGCGTAATTTCACACCTTATAGTATAGCACAAAACCGCACCGTGCGGGAGCTTTTTGCGCAAAAAAGAGAGTGCGCCGTTTTTCATGATATTTTCATGCGTGAAAATGGTCTGGTGGAATGCCTGTCGGCATTCCACCAGACCAAAATCATAGCGGAGGGCATTTCAAATCGTCCTGCCGCAAAAAAGACTGCCGCACAAGCTGTGCAGCAGCCTTGCCGATGCCGGGCTTATTCCTCGATGCGGATGGCGCTTACCGGGCAGCTCTGGGCTGCGGTAACGGCCTGCGGTACCTCCTCCGGCGGGATGGGGCCGGGCTCCGCTACAGCCAGAACCCCCTCCATGCGGAACACCGCGGGGCACAGCCCGGCACACTGGGTGCAGCCGATGCACAGCTCAGGGTCTACGAATGCGTTCATGCAAACACCTCCTTTGCGGAAAGCATTGCCCGTTTTGCCGCAAATTATGCCTATGCAAGCGGTTTGCGGTGTGGTACAATAAGACCGCCGGGAACCGGCAGGAGGAGATAAGATGAATATCCAGATCTTTGGCACGAGCAAGTGCTTTGACACCAAAAAGGCGCAGCGCTATTTCAAGGAGCGCGGCATCAAGTTCCAGATGATCGACCTGAAGGAAAAGGGCATGAGCCGGGGCGAGTTTGATAACGTGGCGCGCGCCTTGGGCGGCTGGGAAAAGCTGGTAGACCCGGCGGCAAAGGACAAGCAGACCCTTGCGCTGCTGGATGCGCTGGTGGACTGGCAGAAGGAGGACAAGCTGTTTGAAAACCAGCAGCTGTTCAAGACCCCTATCGTGCGCAACGGACGCAAGGCCACCGTGGGCTACCAGCCCGAGGTGTGGAAAGACTGGGAATAAAAAACCTGCTTTCACAAAAAAACCACCGGTACAGGTTTTGCACTCTGCGGCCGGATGTGGTATACTGTTGGGTAGACAAAAAACTTTGGGAGACTCAGACCAATGAAAAATACGATCACCCCGGAAGAACACGCCCGGATCAAGCGCCGCCGCTGGCGGCAGACCTTGGGTCTGCTGATCACGGTGCTGGTGCTTATCGGGTTTATCACGGTGCTGCGGGCCGGTGTGGGCCTTGTGGCAAACCTTTTTGACGATACCGCACAAAAGCAGGAATACGAGGACAAGCTGGAGGGTCTGGTATTGTTTGACCCCATGCCCTTTGACGGCATTGAGAACATCGACGACCTGACCCTGCGGGAGGCAGCCGTGTGGGGCTGTGTGTACAGCATTCAGGAGACGCAGGGCGGCTTTGAGAACTACAACACCGACCCCGAGACCGAGCAGCTGCTGCTGCCCTCGGTGGAGGTGGACGCCTATCTGGCAAAGCTGCTGGGCCCCGGCTTCAAGCTGACCCACCGCAGCTTTGAGATGGAGGATATGACCATCGAGTTTGACGAGACCACCCAGTGCTACAAGATCCCCATCACCGGCACGGTGGGCTACTACCGCGCCACCGTGGTCAAGCTGTTCAAGCGCAGCGGCAAGCTGCACGTCACCGTGGGCTATATCCCCACCGCCAGCGCGGATGACAGCATCATCAATCCCTCCTCGGACACCCCCACCAAGTATATGGATTACCTGTTCGAGCGCCAGAGCGGCAGCTGGTATCTGACCGGTCTGACCGAGAGCGAGACCAAACCCGAAAGCGCAGCAAGCTCCGCTGCCGCGCAGCCGGAGCCCATGGCGGAAAGCGATGTGCAGGACGCCATTCTGGCAACTGCCGGAGACTCCGCTGCGGCAGATTCGGCTGCTGCCTCGGCTGTGCAGCCGGAGGCGGATGCCGGCAGCGCCGCGGCAGAAGCCTCCGCTGCTGACAGTGCAGACAGCACCGCAGCATAAAATGGAAACGAAAACACCCGACCGTGAGTTTTCTTTCACAGTCGGGTGTTTTTTTTGCAGCTCTTACTTCAGATCAAACCGTACCACTACCAGCCGATACCACAGGTAGGGCACCATGTTCCAGATCATCCACAGCTCCATCAGGATGTAGTTGGGCAGATCACGCCAGCGGAAGGGGCGCTTGCCCAGCCTGCCCGCTTTGAGCAGGGCAAAGGCCTCGTGCATTCCCTTGTCCCAGGCTTCGCCAAAGCCCTGCTTGTGAAACTTGTAGCACTTGAGCAGATAGCCCAGCGCCAGTGGGATAAAGTTGAGCACCAGCATCAGCAGCGGCTCGTTTTTGAGCGGCAGCAGAATGCTGTTGCGCCCGCTCTGCTGGCTTTTAAAGGCATTGTATTTGACAGCGCCGGTGCTGGCACCGCAGATGTGGTAGCACTTGGCGGCGGGGCAGAGCACGTTTTTGTAGCCGGCATTGTTGGCGCGCCAGCTCAGGTCTACGTCCTCAAAGTAGGCAAAAAAGTTTTCGTCAAAGCCGCCGATCTCGTCCAGAATGCTTTTGCGGTACAGCGCTGCGCCGCCGCAAGCCGAAAAGATGCGCTTTTGCTTTGTGTAGCGGCTGACGCGGCGTCCATCGCCGGTCTTGCAGGCAAAGCCCATCCATGTTACATAGTCCCCGGCATCGTCAGCCAGCTCCCGCTCAAAGTGGCGGATCATCAGGCTCTGCACCGCAAAGATCTTCGGGTCGGCATCGGCGGTGCGCAAAAGCTCTGCCAGCCACTGCGGCTCGGCAAAGGCATCGTTGTTGAACAGCACCACATACTTGCTCTGCGCCCGGGCAATGCCCTGATTCACCGCGTAGGAAAAGCCGGTGTTGCGTCCGTTTTCGATCAGGGTAAAGTTGGGACGGGTGCAGTAGCTGCGGGCTTGCTCCAGACTTTCGTCGGTGGAGCCGTTGTCCACCACGATCAGGTCAAAATCCTGTTCGGTCTGGGCGTAGACGGACTCGATGGAGTCTTTCAGCCAGCCCTTGCCATTGATATTGGGGATGACGATGGTTGCTTTGCTCATAATTTTTCTCCTGCGGATGTACAGATCCAAGGGGTATTATAGCATAACCCGCCGCAAAAAGAAACGGGTAAGCAGACGCAAGGCTTTTTGCGGGATGCTTTTATAAAAGGTGCAGTGCCCGCTGCAAAGAAATCGGACATGCGTTGCTTTTACAGATGAATATGTGAAAATTGATTGAAAAACCTTCATGACGGTGGTAAAATATTTTTATGTCTTTATTGTGCTGTGCCTTTTTGCGGTATCGGGGAAGCACGCAAAATATTTGCAGCATCATTTCCGTGGACGGTGATGTATAATTGGTAAGCCAAGGCAGCTTTGCCGCAAAACGGCAGCTGCCCAAGAGCTGTGAGGAGTTTTTGATGAACAAAAGAACATTGCGCCGCCTGATTTCCGTGCTTGCGGCACTGGCACTGGGGCTGTCCCTGCTGACCGGCTGCGGCACAAAAAGCGCGGAACAGGTACAGGAGCAGGAGGATGCCCAGACCATTCAGGTGTATCTGTGGTCAAATAGCCTGTACGAAATCTATGCGCCTTATGTCCAGTCCCAGCTGCCGGACGTGAATATTGAGTTCATCGTCGGCAACAACGATCTGGATTTTTACAAGTTTTTGCAGGAGAACGG
>CAVKCU010000007.1:0-20926 GCA_963654645.1 Clostridiales bacterium
GCACCAGCGAGGCCAAGAGCAAGATCCGCAACTGGTTCAAGAAGATGCGCCGGGAAGAGAATATCCAGCAGGGACGGGACGCCTTGGCAAAGGAGCTGCGCCGGGAGATGATCATCATCCCGGACGACCAGCTGGATGCCTTTATCGACGGCTGCTCCCGCCGGATGCGCCAGAACAACGCCGAGGAGCTGTACGCCGCCATCGGCTACGGCGGCATGACCATTGCCAACTGCCTGCCCAAGCTCAAGGAAGAGTGGCAGAAGCTCAAGGCTGCCGAGGCGGAGGAAAACAAGTCGGTGGAGGATCTGCCCAAGGTAGACCTGAGCCGCGTGCACGCCACCGACGGCGTGGTGGTGGAGGGCTTTGATAACACCCCCATCAAGTTTGCCAAGTGCTGCAGCCCGCTGCCCGGCGACCCCATCGTGGGCTTTATCACCCGGGGCTTCGGCGTTTCCATCCACAAGCAGACCTGCGCCAACGCCGTTGCCAGCATGAAGGACCCCACCAACGCCCCCCGCTGGGTCAAGGCCTACTGGGCGGACAGCGTGAAGGACAGCTACAAGGCCGGGCTGGAGATCATTGCCCTGAACCGCAACGAGCTGCTGCAGGACGTGCTCAGCGCGCTGGCGGATATCCGGGTGCCCATCTATGCCATGAACGCCCGTCAGGTAGAAAACAACTGCGCCGTGGTCAGCCTGACCATCGGCATCAACAATACCGAGCACCTCAACCGTGTGGTGGCGCGCCTTTCCAAGGTGCGGGACGTGCTCAAGGTGACAAGGAGTTAACGCAATGCGAGCAGTCATTCAGGCCGTTTCCTCTGCCAGTGTGCGGGTGGAAGGCGGCGAGCCCCGCGCTATCGGCCCGGGCATCATGATCCTGCTGGGGGTCAGGGACACCGACACGCTGGACATCGTGCCCAAACTTGCCGATAAATGCGCGGGTCTGCGCATTTTCCCGGATGCGGAGGGCAAGCTGAACCTGAGCGCCCGGGATCTGGGCTATTCTGCACTGGTGGTCAGCCAGTTCACCCTTTACGGCGATACTAAAAAGGGCTACCGTCCCAGTTTTATCAAGGCTGCAAAGCCGCCCCTCTCGGTGGATGCCTACGAGCTGTTCCTTGCCGAGATGGGCAAGCACGGCCTCAAGGACGTGCAGCACGGCGAGTTCGGTGCCCACATGCAGGTGTCGCTGGTGAACGAGGGCCCCTGCACCATCATCATTGATACCGACGAGTGGAAAAAGAAGGAGTAACCATGCAAGGTTTTCACATTCCTGCGGCGCCGCCGCTGTATACCAACACCTTTCTGCTCATCTCCGATGCAGGCCACGCCGTGGTCATCGACCCGGCGGCAGAGGTGCACAGCTACGATGAAATTTTAAAGCAGCACAACGCCACCCTTACCACCATCCTGTGCACCCACGGTCACTACGACCATGTGGGCAGCGCCGCCGCCCTGAAAGCAGAGTGGAACGCCGCCCTCTACTGTGAAAAGGCAGACCTTGCCGGGGACCGGATGTACCCGCTTTCCGCTGCGGACTGCGGCTACACGGAAGGGGAGCAGATCGCGGTGGACGAGCTGCGCTTTACCGTGTGGCACACCCCCGGGCACACCCCCGGCAGCGTGGTGCTGCTGTGCGGCGAGCATCTGTTCTGCGGTGATACGCTGTTTGCCGGCAGCATCGGGCGCACCGACCTTGAGGGCGGCAGCAGTGCGCAGATGGCAGAAAGCCTGCGCAAGCTGGCACAGCTGCCCATCCCGCGCGAAACACAGGTGCTGCCCGGTCACGGCGAATTTTCCACCTTTGGTGCGGAGCTGGACAACAACTACTATATCCGCAGCGCTCTGCGCGGCGGCAACGACATTTTTTAAAGAGAGAACGACATGAAGATCTATATCACTGGGCTGCCCTCCGGGTACGAGGTGGAGCATCTTGCCCGCCTGTTTTACCCCATGGCACCCCTGACCCTGACCCCGCCGGAGCCTGCCGAGGACTGTCTGTGGGCAGAAAAGACCGATACCGGTCTGCGGGTGCTGGTGCGGCAGGGAGAAAAGAGCAAAACGCTGGAAGCCCCGCTGCCGGCGGAGCAGGGCGGCGAGACCCCGGAGTTTGCCCTTGCCAGCCTGACCTATGACCTGCTGCGCCAGTGGACGGGCATCCGCCCGCCCTGGGGCAAAATGACCGGTGTGCGCCCGGTGCGCCTGATCCACGATAAGCGCGCCGCCGGGTGGAGCGCAGAGCAGATCGACCGCTTCTTTTTGCAGCGGTTCGACTGCTCGGAGCAAAAATACGCAATGGCGAAGGAAATTGCTGATCTGCAGGAGCCTATCCTACGGCTGGGCAGCGCCCCCAAGACCTACAGCCTGTATATCGGCATCCCGTTCTGCCCCTCCCGGTGCAGCTATTGCAGCTTTGTCAGCTGCAATCTGGACCGCGACCGCAAGATGGTGCAGCCCTATGTGGACTGCCTGTGCAAAGAGGTGGCGGAGATCCGGGTGCAGGCAGAGCGTGCGGGGCTGACCTTGTGCAGCATCTACATTGGCGGCGGCACCCCCACCAGCCTTTCCGCTGCCCAGCTGCGGCAGCTCATGGGCACTGTGCGGGAGAATTTTGACCTGACCAAGGTCGTAGAATATACGGTGGAGGCAGGCCGCCCGGACTGCACCGACGCCGAAAAGCTGGCGGTCATCAAGGAATACGGCGCTACCCGCATCTCCATCAACCCCCAGACCTTCTCGGACGAAGTGCTGGCGAACATCGGGCGCAAGCATTCGGCACAGGATATTCTGGCTTGCTACGCCGATGCCCGCCGCGCCGGGCACGAGGACATCAACATGGACCTCATCGCCGGGCTGCCCGGGGATACGGTGGAGGGCTTTGAGCACAGCCTGCGGCAGGCGATCGCCCTGCAGCCGGAGAATATCACCGTCCACACCCTTACCCTCAAGCGGGCGTCCCGCATCGTCATCGAGGACCAGAAGGAGAACGACTACGCGGACGTAGCCGCCATGCTGGAAAAATGCCATCTGCTGGCGGAGGCGGGCTACCGCCCCTATTACCTCTACCGGCAGAAGAATACGCTGCAAAATCTGGAAAACGTGGGCTGGTGCAAGCCGGGCCACGAGGGTTACTATAATATCTATATCATGGAGGAGGTGCAGACCATCCTTTCGGCGGGTGCAGGCGGCAGCACCAAACTGGTGGCCGATGGGGGCAAACGGATGCAGCGCATCTTCAATTTCAAGTATCCGAACGAGTATATCCAGCGCTTTGCGGAGGTACTGGACCGGAAAAAAGGAGTGGCTGAGTTTTATGATCACGATCTGGGTACCGAAACGACTGGTTGAAGTAGACCTGTATAACGTAGCAGCCCGCAGCCCGCAGGCGCTGGCCGAGCTGAGCGAGAACAGCTACGCCCGGCGGGTGCAGTATGCCGCCCAGAAGGTGCGCGGCTCCGGGGCAAAGATCGTTATGCTGACCGGCCCTTCCGCCAGCGGCAAGACCACCAGCGCCCACTGTCTGGCAAAGGCGCTGGTGCAGCAGGGCACCCCTGCGCAGGTGGTCAGTCTGGACAACTTTTTTAAAGGTGCTGCCTACTACCCCAAAATGCCGGACGGCACGCTGGACTACGAAAACCTGGAAACGCTGGATCTGCCCCTCATCAAGCAGTGCCTGCGCCAGCTCAGCGAGACTGGCAAGACCGAGCTGCCCATCTACGATTTTACCGCCGAGCAGCGCTCTGCCGCGGTGGAGCCCATCGACCTGCAGGGCGGCGTGTGCATCGTTGAGGGCATCCACGCCCTCAACCCGGAGCTGACCGGCCTTGTGCCGGACGACCAGATCTACCGCATCTACGCCGGTCTGCGGGAGGAGTACTGTATTGACGGGCGCCGGGTGATCAATACGCAGGATATCCGCCTGTGCCGCCGCACCCTGCGGGATGCCGCAGCCCGGGGCCGCAGCCCCGCCAAGACCCTTTCCATGTGGGACAAGGTGCTGGACGGCGAAACGCGGTATATCAAGGGTTTCAAGACCACCGCAGATTTTCTGCTGGACACCTCCTTTACCTACGAGCTGGGACTGATCTCCCGGCTGCTGGGCGAGGTGCGCCGTCAGTTCACGCTGGAAGGCCACAACGCCGAGCTGTGGGACGAGACTGCCCGCCGCTTTGAGCAGGTGGACCCGCTGCCGCTGGAGCTGCTGCCCGCCGACAGTATGCTGTGCGAGTTTTACGGCAGCCGCACCTAACAAGTGAAAAATGCGTAAAATTTGTTTCCAAACAAGCACCAAACTGTAAAAATTGCGGTGCATTCGTTGCAATTGCCATAGCGCTGCGCTATAATGGGGATACGACCCCGGTATGGCGCAGGATGCGCCGCGATCTGCAGAGAATGCTGCCAGAATAAGAGAGGTGTCTATTATGGATTTTAACAAGATCAAAGCAATGGGTCTGGAATATGCCGAAAAGGGCAAGAACGCTGCCATGGATCTGGCCGAAAAGGGCAAGACGCAGGCGCTGCTGGTCAACGAGCAGGGCAAGCTGCTCAAGGCACAGCGTCAGCTGGGTGCACTGGTGTACAGCCTTGCCAAGGGCAAGGAGGAAAACCAGCCGCTGGTGGATAAATATATCGAGATGATCGATGCCATCGAGCAGGAGATCACCCGCCTGAAGGCTACCCTGACCCCGGCAGAAGCCGCCGAGGTGGACTGCGAAGTCCCCATGGAGGAAGCAGAAGAAGCTGCCCCGGAACAGCCCGCCCAGCCTGCCCGCAAGACCTGCCCGCAGTGCGGTGCGCCCGTCTCGGACGATGCGCTGTTCTGCAATAAGTGCGGCGCACAGCTGTAAGCCCGTAACCGGAAAACTTTGCAACAGGGCGGTATCCCCCACAGGACGCCGTCCTGTTTTTGTGAAAAGCGCAGAAAACCATGAATAATGCTGGAAAATTGCGCCTTTTTGCTTGAAAAACCGCAGCAGCTGCGGTACAATTTACAGTATCTTTTCAAAAAGGAGATGGAGCGTGTGCTGGACTGGACCCCACAGCCGCCCTATACGGCGGAGCAGCTGCTGCAGGTGATCCGCATCCTGCGGGACCCGGAAAACGGCTGCCCGTGGGACAAGGTGCAGACCCATGCTTCCATCCGCAAAAATTTTCTGGAAGAGACCTGTGAAGCGCTGGAAGCCATTGACGCCGACGACGCCGTGCTGCTCCGGGAGGAGCTGGGAGACGTGCTGATGCAGGTGGTGTTCCACGCCGCCATAGAGGAAGAGCGGGGACGCTTTACCTTTGAGGATGTGTGCCGCAACGTGTGCGAAAAGCTGGTGTTCCGGCACCCCAACATCTTTGCATCCTCCGCAGCGGAAAACGCCGGTATAAATGGCTGGGATGCGCTCAAAAATAAGGAAAAGGGGCGCGCCACCCTGGCCGACGAGCTGGCCACCGTGCCCGCTACGCTGCCCGCGCTCATGCGGGCGCAGAAACTGCAAAAGCGCGCCGCCGGGCACGGCCTTGGGCAGCAGGATGCAGCCGCAGCGCAGCATCAGCTGGAAGCCGCCGTGCAGGATTTTGGCACGGCAGAGGACGCCGCAAAGCAGGAAGCTGCAGGCCGGCTGCTGTTTGCAGCGGTGAACGCCGCCCGGCTTGCGGGGGTGGATGCCGAGGAAGCACTGACCTTTGCGTCCAAGCGCTTTGCACAGCAGTGTCTGGAACAGGAACAACGCGGTACTCAGGTCGAATGACCTGCTCCGATAGAACGTGAGAAACTTAAAGATGAAAACAGATGGAGGCAAATAGTATGACCAAGACCGACTTGATCGCACAGGTTGCGGCAAACACCGAAATGAGCAAGAAGAGCGCCGAGCAGGCTGTCAGTGCTGTTTTTGAGGCACTGGGCAAGGCAATGACCGAGGGCGAAAAGATCACCATCTCCGGCTTCGGCACCTTTGAGGTGCGCGAGCGCGCCGAGCGTCAGGGCATCAACCCCCGCACCCGCGAGCCCATCACCATCGCTGCTTCCCGCAGCATCGTGTTCAAGCCCGGCAAGTCCCTGAAGGACACCCTGTAATCGGTTCTGTCACGCCGCCGCTGCCTGCACAAGGTGCGGCGGCTTTTTTGCTGAAAAGAAAGGAATGACACCCATGCGTCTGGATAAATATCTCAAGGTCTCCCGCCTCATCAAGCGCCGCACCGTGGCAAACGAGGTGGCGGATGCAGGCCGCATCCTCATCAACGGCAAGGTTGCCAAGGCCAGTCAGGCGGTCAACGCCGGGGATATCATCGAGGTCACCTTCGGCAACCGTCCCATCAAGGTGCGGGTGCTCTCGGATGAAGAGCCCCGCACAAAAGACGTTGCCCGCGAGATGTACGAGGTGATCGCGGAATAACCGCCCGCCCTGCCCGCATACAATGCTGGCAGAGGGGGACTGCCTATGGAAAAAGCTGCCGCAAAGCCGCCGCTGCCCCATGACCTGATCTTGGAGAGCCGCAGCAGGCTGACCGTTACCGGGGTGCAGCGGGTGCTGCATTGCAGCGCCGAGGGCGCCGCGCTGGAGACCGGCAAGGGTATTTTGCACCTGTCCGGTGCGCAGATCAGTATGCAGACGCTGGATCTGGAAGCCGGGGAGGCGAAGCTGACCGGGCGGTTCGATGGGCTGGAGTATACCGCCGCCCGCGCAGCCGGGGGCTTCTGGCACCGGCTGCTGCGCTGATGGTGCAGGTGCTGCTGCCCGCCCGGCTCTTGCAGGAAGCCGCCGCCTGTGCCGTGCTGGGCGCTGCCCTTGGCGCGGTGCGGGCATTTTTGCCGGTGCGGGGCAGGGCGGCTTTTGTGCCGGACGTGCTGCTTTCCGGCGCGGTGCTGCTGGCGTGCCAGAGCTATGCCGCCGGGTACAGCGCCGCAGGTGTGCTGCGGTGGTACATGACGGCTGCGGCTCTTGCCGCCGCCCTTTGCGCTGCCGGGGTGCTGGGCATCCTGCTGCGGGCGCTGGGGCGGGGGATAGGGGCTGTTTTGCACCGTTTTGCGGTGCAGCCTTTGCGCCGCCGCCGCGCTGCGGCGAAAGCCGCCCGCAAATTACGCCGGAACGCGGAAAGAACCGCAAAAAAATCCAAAAAGAGCTTGCCAAACCAGCGGGCATTGTTGTATAATTCAAACGTATCAGAGTAAGAGAACAGACGCAGAAGGTCTGCTGTTCAGACAGGAGCGTAAGGCAATGACGAATACGGGAAGCAAAAAGCGCAGAAAGAATGCAGTGGTCACCATGGCGTTCCGCCTGTTTTTTGTGCTGCTTTTGCTGAGTATGCTGGCGGCTTATATCTCCAATCAGGTCACCATCAGCTCCAAGCGGGCAGAACTGGAAACACTGAACGAACAGGTGGCGCAGCAGCAGACGGAAAATCAGGAACTGCAGCGCGTACTGAGCGGCGATGCCGACCAGATCACTGAATGGGTCGCACGCGACTCTTACAACTACGCCGCACCCAACGAGCGCATCTTTGTGGATGTGACCGGTAACTGACCGCGCGGCAGGTCAAGAGTTTTGGAAAACAAGGAGTATTGAGCTTTGGCAATTGAGGTAGGGAACGTATTCGAAGGCCGCGTGACCGGCGTAAAGCCCTTTGGTGCATTTGTTGCGCTGCCGGAGGGACGCGTCGGCATGGTCCACATTTCCGAGGTATCCAACGAGTTCGTGCAGGATATCAACACTGTGCTGCACGATGGCGATACAGTAAAGGTGCAGGTCATCAATATTGCACCGGACGGCAAGATCGCGCTGTCCATCAAGCGGCTGCTGCCCCCGGCTCCGCGTCAGCCCCGGGAAGGGCGCCCCGCAGGCGGCTCCCGTCCGGGCGGTTTCCGCAATGGGCAGGAGGGCGGACGCTCCGGCGGGCGCGGTGCAGGCCGTGCCCCCCGTGAAGGCGGCAAAGGCCCTGCCCGGGAAGCCGCACCCCGGGTGTGGCAGCCCAAGGCACCCTCCCGCTCCGACAACCTGAGCTTTGAGGACATGATGAGCCGCTTCAAGAGCCAGAGCGAGGAGAAGATGGCGGATCTCGACCACGAGACCAACAACCGCCGGGGCGGCGGTTATGCCCCCCGCAGCCGCCGAGGCCGCTGAGCCATCGCATCAGCTGGGATCACAAGGAACACAGGCAGACCTGTCCCCGGTCGGACAGGTCTGTTTTTTCGGGACTGAACAGAAAGGAACTACCATGCCCGCAAAATTTGAACTGATCGCGCCCTGCTTTTTCGGGTGCGAATCCACCGCTAAATTTGAGCTGACCCGCATCGGCGCAGAGAACATCCGGGTGGAGGATGGTCGTCTGAGCTTCTGCGGCGGGGCGGAGATGATCGCCGCCGCAAACCTCAACCTGCGCACCGTGGAGCGCGTGATGCTGCTGCTGGCACGCTATAAGGCCACCACCTTCGACGAGCTGTTCGATGGCGTGTATTCTATTCCGTGGGAGGAGTTTCTGCCCGCGGACGCCGCCTTCCCGGTCACCGGCTCTTCCCTGAACAGCCAGCTGACCAGCATCCCCGCCTGCCAGAGCGTCATCAAAAAGGCGGTGGTCAAGCGCCTGATGAAGGGTCACCGCACCACCGTGCTGCCCGAGAGCGGCGTGGAGTACAAAGTGCGCTTTATGCTGCGCAAAAATGTGTGCGAGATCATGCTGGACACCACCGGCGAGGGGCTGCACAAGCGCGGCTACCGCCGCAACGCCATGGAAGCCCCCCTGCGCGAGACGCTGGCGGCGACCATCGCCGACCTTGGTCGTGTGCGCCGCGACAGTCTGGTGGAGGATCCCTTCTGCGGCAGCGGCACCCTGCTGATCGAGGCTGCGCAGAAGGCTATGAACATTGCCCCGGGTCTGAAGCGCCGCTTTGCCGCCGAGCGCTACAGCTTTGTGCCCGCCGCCCTGTGGGCAGAGCAGCGCCAGAAGGCACTGGCAGAGTCCAAACTGGACGTGGGCTTTGAAGCCTTCGGCTACGATATCGACCCCGCCGCCGTGGCACAGGCCAACGCCAACGCCAAGCTGGCGGGTGTGGAGAACCGCTGCCACTTTGAGGTGGCGGATGTTGCCACCTTTGCCGCAAAGCCGGAGGCTATTGTGCTGACCAACCCCCCGTATGGCGAGCGTCTGGGCACCATTGAGGGCGCTGCCAAGCTGGCGCGCACGCTGGGGCAGCAGATGGAAGCCAGCCCCTGCGCCGGTCTGTACGCCATTACCGCCGATATGGATTTTGAGCTGCACTACGGCAAGCGCGCCAACAAGCGCCGCAAGATGTACAACGGCATGATCCCCTGCCAGCTGTATATGTACTATAACGCCCCCAAGACCGAAAAGGTGGCAAAGCCCATGCCCAAATCCGGTTTTGACGGCAAGCGCACCCATTTTGAAAAGAAGTAAGGGCATTTAAGCCCGCCCCCGGCAGACGTTGCACCGGAAAAGTGTGTCTTTTGCCGGGAAAATCCGGCACAAACACCCGCACCCTGTCTTTTGCACAAAAGAGACGGTCTGCGGGTGTTTTTTGTTGAAAAACCGATTTCACAAAATTCAGCATAATGACAAATTCCGGCAGTTTTTGCATCCGGCAGTTGCGCTGGCGCATAAAAAGGTTTATACTAATCTTATTGACCGCAGGATGTAAAAACTGTACAGAAAGGATGGCTGGCTCTTATGAAGGGACGGATGCGACCCTATCTGCCGGAACTGACGATCCGGGATTACAACACCTATATGCGTTATCTCCGCGGGGTGCAGCGGCAGATGTACAAGTCTTACGGCTTCTACGCCTGCCATCTGCTGCGCACCAACGGGGTGCTGTTTGCCATCCTGTCCGACAGTCTGGCGGGACGCATGCCCACCTGCAAACGGCAGCGGGTGCCCGGCACACCGTTCCGGCGCAGTATGATGTGCCAGACGCTGGGCATCCGGCAGGCGGCGCAGGCGGAGATCCTGATGGGCTGGCATAACCTGCAGGACCGCAAGTATAGCGAGCTGCGCCCGGCGAAACGTCTGCGCCGCGCAGCGGACAGGCTGCTGCTGCGCCGCGCCTACAACAAAGCACGGCAGGAGAACCCGGCAATGGAACGGCTGTTTGCGCAGGAGCGGGAGCAGGCGGTGGTGCAGATGAACCTGAGCGCCAAAAACTACGCCCTTGCCGCCGAGCCCATGAGCAACATCTACGGCGCCTTGTACTCCACGCTGGCTACGGACGACAACAACCAGCGCAAGAGCATGCGGTACATCGGCAGCTGCATCGGGCGCATCTTCTATCTGCTGGATAAAGCCGAGCGCTTCGAGGCCGACCGCCGCAACGGTCAGTACAACGTGTTTGTGGTCAACGAGCTCAACGGGCAGGCTGCCGCCATGGAGAACGCCCGGCGGCAGGCGCTGGCTGCGGTCAACGACCTGATGCGGGCGTACAAGATGCTGGACCTCAAGCTGAACGACACCCTGCTGAACAATATCATGATCTTGGGTCTGCAGCACGCGGTCTACCCGCTGGAACAGGACGCCGACACCGAAAAATGGGAGATCCCATGAAGAAACAAAAAAGCAAAAGCTGGTCCATGGCGTACTGCGGCATGGCGGCGGCACTGTGCGTGGCACTGATGCTGCTGGGCACCATCATCCCCATTGCCATGTTCATCGCACCGGCGGTGGCAAGCTTTCTCATTGCAACGGTGTGCATGGAGTGCGGCATCACCATGGCGTGGACGGCCTACGCCGCCGTCAGCCTGCTGGGGCTGCTGTTTGTGCCGGATAAGGAGATCGCCCTGATCTTTACCGTGCTGCTGGGCTATTACCCGCTGGTAAAGCCCAAATTCGACCGCATCCGCCCCCGGGCATTGCAGCTGCTGTGCAAGCTGCTGCTGTGCAACGGGGCGGTGCTGGCAATGTACGGCATGCTGCTGGTGCTGGTGCCGGCGGGCAGCGTTTCGCAGGAGCTGCGCACCACCGCGCTGGCAATGTCCCTGCTCACACTGGCTATGGGCAACGTGGCGTTTGCCCTGTACGACCGTGCACTGTGCAATCTGCTGCTGCTGTACAAGCTGAAGTGGCAGCCCAAGCTGCATAAGATGCTGGGGATGCACTGAGCCCCAAACCACACTGAAAGAAGGAATGTGTACCACTAGCTGACGCAAAGCGCCGGGCCACGCGGGTGACAGCCGTGAGGGTGACGAGGAGAGGGATCATCGAAAGATTCGGCGGATGTTTCTCCGGCTGAGGGCTATACCAGCCGCAGAACAGGGCAAAAACCGGCAGCAATACCGGAACAGAACCCTGCAAAGAAAGCCATACAAGAACATAGACTTTGATAGAGGAAACTGACTGTGCAGCAGCGCATTTCGGCGCGCCGCAGTCGGTCTGGAGGTATTTTGTATGTGTGGCATTGTAGGTTATGTTGGTATGCGCAGCGCCCAGCAGGTGCTGCTGGACGGCTTGGAAAAGCTGGAGTACCGCGGGTACGATTCTGCCGGTGTGGCGCTCACCCAGCGGGACGGTATCCGCGTGGTCAAAAGCAAGGGGCGGCTTTCCACCCTGCGCAGCAAGCTGGAGGAGCTGGCGCTGCCCCAGAGCGGCTGCGGCATCGGTCATACCCGCTGGGCGACCCACGGCGAGCCCAGCGATGTGAACAGCCACCCGCACTCTACGCCCCGGGTCAGCATCGTGCACAACGGCATCATTGAAAACTACGGCGCTTTGAAGGAGCGCCTTGTCGCCAAAGGCTACACCTTTGCCAGCGAGACCGACACCGAGGTGCTGGTAAAGCTCATCGACAGCTGCTATCACGGTGAGCCGCTGCAGGCTTTGCAGGCGGCGCTTGCCAAGGTGCGGGGCAGCTACGCGCTGGCGGTGCTGTTCAAGGACTACCCGGACACCATTTTTGCGGTCAAGCGGGAAAGCCCGCTCATCGTGGGCTGGGGCGAGGGCGAAAACTTTGTGGCGTCGGATATCCCGGCGCTGCTCAAGTACACCCGCAGCTACAGCGTGCTGGAAGAAGGGGACATGGCGGTGTGCACGGCACAGGGCATCCGCTTCTATAACGAGTTCGGCGAGGCGGTGGAGCGCACAAAGCTGACCGCAGACTGGGATATGGAAGCTGCCGAAAAGGGCGGCTACCCCCACTTTATGCTCAAGGAGATCAACGAGCAGCCCGCCGCCATCACGGCAACGGTCAGCCCCCGGGTGGAAAACGGCCTGCCGGAGCTGCGCATCCCGGAGTTGACGGACGAAAAGCTGCGCAGCATCGGCACGGTGCATCTGGTGGGCTGCGGCACAGCCATGCACGCCGGTATGGTGGGCAAGACCGCCATCGAGGCGCTGGCGCGGGTGCCCGCACAGGTGGATATCGCCAGCGAGTTCCGCTACCGCGACCCCATCCTGAAGCCGGAGGATCTGGTCATCATCATCAGCCAGTCCGGCGAGACCAGCGATACGCTTGCCGCCCTCAAGCTGGCTAAGAGCCGGGGCGTGCCGGTGCTTGCCATCGTGAACGTGGTGGGCAGCAGCATCGCCCGGGCAGCGGATTACGTCATGTACACCTACGCGGGACCCGAGATCGCGGTGGCGTCCACCAAGGCGTATATGGTGCAGCTGTGCGTACTGTACCTGTTTGCCCTGCGCCTTGCCTACGCGCGCGGGCAGCTGACTGAGGAAAAGACCAAGTACTACACCGCCCAGCTGCTGCACGCGGCAGAGGTCATCAAGCCCCGCCTTGCGGACTGCGAGCAGATCAAGTACCTTGCCAGCCGCTATGTGAACACCCAGAGCTGCTTTTTCATCGGGCGCGGGTTCGACTACGCCCTTTCGCTGGAGGGCAGCCTGAAGCTGAAGGAGATCAGCTATGTGCACTCGGATGCCTACGCGGCAGGCGAGCTGAAGCACGGCACCATCAGCCTGATCACGGACGGCGTGCCGGTGATCGCGCTTGCCACCCAGAAGAACGTCTACGAAAAGACCATCTCCAACGCCAAGGAGACCCGCAGCCGCGGGGCGCGGGTGCTGCTGTTCACCACAAAGGACGCGGAAGTGCCGGAGGGCGTTGCCACCGAGGTGATCCGTCTGGACGAGTACGACGACATCCTGATGCCGCTGCAGCTCATCGTGCCGCTGCAATTGTTCGCCTACTATATGGCGGTGCTGCGCGGCTGCGATGTGGATAAGCCCCGCAACCTTGCCAAGAGCGTAACGGTGGAGTAACAGGGGAGAATAGGATCTAGAATGGTCTCCGCTGCGCTCTGACCATATTCAGAGGAAAGATGATTTTTACTGTGGTTCAAAAAACGCCTGCGGGCGTTTCTGAACCACTTTTTCACAGGTAAACACAAAACCGCCCGCTGCACGAGATGCTGTGCAGCGGGCGGCTGTTTATGCAGGAGAAGGGGAATTACCAGAACCAGTAGCGCTTCTTAAAGGCGATATAGGCAACGGCGATCAGGATCACGACCACGCCGCCGGCGATGAAGAAGGTCCAGTCGATATTGCTGAACCGCAGGTTCTGGTTGGTCAGCAGGTAGCGGCCTGCCGTGTCGGCGGTGATCACGCCGTCCTTGTAGCTGTTCAGGTACTGCCACTTGTTGCTGATGGTGTTGTACAGGTACAGGCGGGAGTAATTGCTCACATCCAGTTCCAGCTGCACTGCGCAGGGAAGGGTGCGTCCGTTGTCCAGCTCAAATTCCAGCCCCTCTTTGCTCTCGGTAAAGGTGATGGCGGTGTCGATCTCGCTGGTGGTGCTCTTTACGTTTTTGCCGGAAACGTTCAGGGTGTAGCCGTCGCCCACCACGCACAGGGTCTTGCCGGTGGTGCGCAGGGCGTTCAGGATCTCGCCGGTCACGGTGGGCACCTCAGACTGGGCGAACACCACCTGATCCTCCGTGCTGTCCTGAATGGTCTGCACCACAGGGTCCAGCGGGATGGAGCTGCTGTCGTCCGGGGTATCGGTGCTGTCATTGCTGCCGCTGCCGGAGGACGCCTCTGCCGAGCGGTTCACGATGACCGTGACCAGGGCAGTGGCCTTGCCGTTGGAGATGGTAATGGAGGTAGAGCCGGTGCCTACCGCTGTGACCACGCCCGAGGGGCTTACCGTGGCAATGCTGCTGTTGCCGGACTTGAAGGTGAAGGACTGGGATGCGCCGGCAGGGGTGGCTTTAGCGGTGATGGTGCGGGTGGCACCGGGCTTGAGCACGATGTAGTTGGTGCTTGGGGTGATCACCTGCCCGCTGTTGCTGGAGGTGGTGCCGCTGGTGCCGGCGGAAGAGTCCGTAGGCAGGGCAAGCACGGTGACAGTGGTGGTGGCTACCACCGAGCCGCAGGTAGCGGTAATGGTGGCTTTGCCGGGAGCTACGCCGGTCACGCGTCCAAAGCTGTTTACCGTGGCGATCTTCTCGTTAGAGGAGGTCAGGGTGACGGTGGCGTAGTTGGAGGCAGAGCTGGGGCGCACCTGCAGGGATGCCGACACCGAGTTGCCCACATAGATGGTGTTGGAGGAGAGGGCAAGATCCATCTCGGTCACGATCATGGTGGAGTCCATGGAGACCACGATGGTGTAGGCGCAGATCTGGTTGCCGGCAGCTGCGGTAATGGTGGCAGTGCCCACGCCCACAGCCTGCACCACGCCGCTGCTGCTTACGGTCAGCACGCTGCTGTCGTCGGTCAAAAAGACCACGGAGTCGGTGCTGTAGCTGGGCTTGACCACGGGGGACAGCTGCTGGGAAGCGCCCAGCAGCATGTTGGCAGAGTAGCTGCCGGTGGCAATGCTCTCGGCGGGGACATTGGAGGACCAAGGCAGTGAAACACCGTTCTGCTCTTCAACAGGCAGCCCGGCGGCGGCAGCGCTCAGCGCGGTGCCGCATACCAGCACACCCAGCATCAGCACACAGGCGGCAAGTTTCTTTGCGGTTCGAATCATGTTGTTTGTACCTCTTTGGGGGGGTGTAAAAAGGGGGCGCCTGCGGTGCTGCGCAGTCCGTTTTAGCGGAACAGCACGCCCAGTGCCTCCATGGCATACTCAAAATAGGTGACCTGATCGTATTCCACGCGGGCGGTCACGCTCATACCGTTGGAAAGATCCACCTTGTCGCCGCTGTGGCTCACCACATAGGTGGCGTCGGGCTTGATGGTCATCTTGTAGTAGGAGGCGTTGCTGCTGGCGGTCACGTCGCTGTCAATGGAGGTGACCGTGCCGGTCAGCGTGCCGTAGGAATACTCCGACAGACCGGTGATGGCGATCTTGCAGGGGTCGCCGACATGCAGCAGGGGACGGTCGTTCACCGATACCATCGCCATGATCTCCAGATCGTCGTTCTCGCTGGCAACGGTAGCCAGTGCAGAGCCGGCGCTCAGCACCATGCCCTCCTTGTAGGGGGTGTCCATGTGGATCACGCCGGAGGTGGGGGCGTAGATGAAGTAATCGTTGGCGCCGGTGTTCAGGGAGTCCATCTGTGCCTGCAGGTTGTCCACATTGACCTGCGCACTGGTGATGCTCTGGGAGATGGTCTGCATGGTGGAGTAGTACAGGGACTCCAGCTCGCTCTGGTTCTGCTCCATCAGCGCCTTGATCTGGGTGTCGGAGTAGCCCGCAGCCTGATAGGTGGTGGCGTCAAAGGTCTTTTGCGCTACCTGACTTTTGTAGGTCTGGTACTGGTAATAGTAGGGCTGATCCTCGGCGCTGGTCTCGTCGAAGTAGTTGGTGTCGTCCTGAATGCACTTGAGCAGCTTGTTGTACTGGTCCAGCTGCTTCTGGTAGATATCCAGCTGGCTCTGCAGGTTATCCTTCTGCATATCCAGATCGGTGCTCTTCAGCCGGGCGATCAGATCGCCCTCGTTCACATAGCTGCCTTCCGAGACATACAGCTCGGTGATGGAGCCGGAGTAGCTGGACATGATGTAGGTTTTGTTGGCAGCCTGCACCACACCGCTGTTCTGGCTGACATAGGTGCGGTTGGTCTGGGTGCTCCAGACCAGCAAAAAGATCATGAACAGACCGGTCAGAATGACAAAGGCGTACCCGTAGGGGGGCAGCTTTTTGTCCATCATGATCCGGCGGTCCTGCAGATCCGAAAGGTTCTGAATGGTCGTTGTCATAATTATTTGGTCTCCATAAACACGTCGATCACGCCGTCGTCCTCGTCCTGATTGACGTAGATGGTGTAGCTGTTGCCGGTAAGCTTGATGTCGTTTTCAAACGCCATGACCTGCAGCTTGGAGGTAGCCAGCTGGTTGTAGGCCAGCGGGCCGGTAAAGTGGGCGTACAGGCAGTTCTTTACCCGCAGCACGGCGTCCATGTGGTAGCCGGGCTCCATCTGGCTGATCATCTGGGTGGCCTGCTGCATCATGTACATCACAGGCATGTGGTCCGGGCCGGTGCCCTCCGTAATAGCCTGCACCAGCGGGCCGATGGGCTGTGCGCCGTTGCTCTTCATAAAGTTCTGCATCTGGGTCAGGATGACCGGCAGGTTAGCCAGCTCCTCCGGGCGCACAACGCGGGAGAGAACATTGGTCAGCTTGAGGGTCTTGTTTTCAGCAACTTTGATCTCGTTCATAATAAATTACCCCTAATCCTGTTATTTTTTTAATGTGAGCCGAAACAAAAGGTGCCCGGAAGCGTCTGCCTCCGGGCACACCATAACGAGGCATTCTTCAGTTTCCCGCCGGGCGGGAAAAAACGTATGCTGCATCCGGGCAAAGGCTGCGGATGCGGTGCGGTCAGTAGGTGATGGACTCGCCGTCGTCGTCCTCTTCCACCACAGCGGAAGGCACCTGCGGAGCGGGCTCGGGCTTGCGGCGGCGGAAGATGCCCTGCTGCATGTTCCACAGCTCGGCATAGCGGCCGTCCTTTGCCATCAGTTCATCATGGGTGCCGCGCTCCACGATCTTGCCGTGATCCATTACAAGGATCAGGTCGCAGTCGCGGATGGTGGAAAGGCGGTGCGCCACGATCAGCATGGAGCGGTCTGCCAGCTGCTCGTAGATCATGTTGAAGATCAGCGTCTCGGTGGCAAAGTCCAGATTACTGGTGGACTCGTCCAGAATGTAGAGGTTGGAGTCCTTCAGGAAGGCGCGTGCCAGTGCGATGCGCTGCTTTTCACCGCCGGACAAGCCGTTGCCGGCTTCTTCCAGATAGGTGTTGTACTGCAGCGGCAGGTGGCGGATAAACTCGTGAGCGTCCGCCTTCTTGGCGGCTTCCTTCACCTCGTCCAGCGTGGCGTCCATACGGGAGATGCGGATGTTGTCGTAGATGGTCTTACTGAACAGCTCCACATTCTGGGGCACATAGGCAATGGCGCGGCGCACCGAGTGGTTGGTGTACTCTGCCAGATTTGCGCCGTTCACATCGATCTCGCCGCTCTCAGGGTCGTAGTACTTCAGCAGCAGCTTGGTAATGGTGGATTTGCCGCTGCCGCTGCTGCCCACCAGCGCCACCTTTTTACCGGCGGGGATGGTAAAGCTGACATGATCCAGCGCCGGGGCGCGGTTGCCGTAGCGGAAGGTGACGTCCTTGAATTCGATGTCGCCCTCCACCTTGTCCATCTCGGTCTGCTCTGCGCCGTCAACGGCCTCGCACTCAGAGGGGTAGTCCATGATCTCGGTCAGACGCTTCATGGAGATGCTGGCTTCCTGGATCTGCATCTGCAGGCCGATCAGGTTGCTCAGGGGGGAGGTGAAATAGCCGGACAGGGTGCTGAACGCCATAAAGCCGCCCAGCGTCATCTCGCCGTTCAGCACCTGCGTGATGCCCACATAGGTGGTCAGCATGCTGAAGCCGGTGGAGATGAAGGAGGAGATCAGACCCTGTGTGGTGCTGATGCGGCTGGAGCGCAGGCTGATCTTCAGGCTCTTCATGTACTCGCGTTCCAGATTATCCAGCTCGGTCTGCTCGTTGGCGTTGCACTTGACGGTCTCGATGCCGCGCAGGCTCTCGATCATCTGGCTGTTCAGCGCGGCAGACTGCGCCATGCTCTCCTCGTTGATCTTTTTATAGGGCTGCTTGTACACCAGCACCAGCAGGATGCTGACCAGCGCCATGAACAGCGAGATGGAGAACAGCATGGCGTTCATGCGGAACAGGATGATGCCGGTGATGACTGCCATGGAGATATCCATCACAAGGCTCAGCGCAATGCTGGTAAAGATGGATTTGATGGTGTCTGCGTCCGAGTAACGGGTGGTGATATCACCGGTCTTGCGGGTGGCAAAGAACTTCATGGGCAGGTTGAAGATGTGCCCGAAGTAACCCAGCATCAGCGGGATATCAATTTTAATGGACAGATGGATCAGCACCCATTGCCGCACAAAGCCGATCAGCGTGCTGGTAATGCTGACCACGCTGAACACCAAAATCAATGTGACCAGCAGGTTGTTCAGCCCGTAGGGCAGCACCTCGTCCATCAGGATCTTATTGAACATGGAGGACGCAATGCCCAGTATGGTGGTGATCACCGAGCTAAGGATGGCGTAGAAGAACAGCTTTTTCTGGGGCAGCAGCAGGTTGATATACCGCTTCATCATGCCGCCCTTTTCGATCTTGCCGCCCTTGAACTCCGAGGTGGGGTTCAACAGCAGCAGAACGCCGGTAAAGTTCTTGTAGAACTCGTCCAGACTGATCTTTTTCAGCTCGGTGCCGGGGTCGCCGATGATGACGTAATCCTTGCACTTATGCTTTTTGCCCTTTTCCTCGTCCTCCTTGCGGGTCTCGGCGTCCTGCAGCATGTGCTTGCGGCGTGCGCCGTCGTCCTTGATGGTGGTCTTTTTGAACACCACAACAAAGTGAGCCAGACCCTGATCCGTGATCACCTGCGCAATGCAGGGAAGCGAGAAATCGCTCAGGAAGTTTTCGCGGTCCACGCGGACTGCGGCGGTGGTAAAACCAAGCTCGTTGGCGGCTTTTTGCAGGCCGACAAGGTTAGTGCCCTTCAGGTCGGTGCCCATCATATCCCGCAGGCGGGTGATGGTCACTTCCTTTTTGTAGTGCAGGCACACCATGGCCAGACAGGCAGCCGCACAGTCGGTGGTATCGTGCTGCCGGACGTAGGTATAACGCATAGATGTTTCCTTTTATTCTACAGATTTATTCAAACGGCGCATAGCTGCCCTGCCGTCCCGTGCTTGCCGCACAGAGCCGCCGGCGTGCCTGCTGATTTGACCAACGAAAAAACTGCGCCCCTGCACGGCAGTTTTCTGACCGGGGAGCGCCTGTCTGCGGATGCGGGAAAGCCATGCGGCTTTTCTGCATCTATAAACTTATAAAAGTATACCACATCCACTGGGGTTCTTCAAGGCGGTATTCCCTAAGAATCGTAAACAAAGGGTGAAAAAAGATACAGAAAAACAAAAAAGCGATGGAAAAATATCCATCGCTTTGCTGGCGCCTCTTGCCTGACTCGAACAGGCGACACCCTGATTAACAGTCAGGTGCTCTAACCGACTGAGCTAAAGAGGCATAACAGTGACTGCGAGAGATATTATACCGCAGTCACCGCGCTTTTGCAAGCCCTTTTTGTAAAAAAAGCGGAAATCGATTTTCCGCTGAAGGGTTTCCCCGGCGGGGGAGCGCAAACTCCCTCAGTCACGGCTTACGCCGTGACAGCTCCCTCGGAGAGGGAGCCCTTGGCATAGCGATGATGTTTCCGGCTAAAGTGCAAAGCTTGCGGACGCGTCAGGAGCCCCATCTCAGAGGGGGCTGTCGAGCGCAGCGAGACTGGGGGAGTTCTTGGCAACACAATCCCTTCCGTCACGGCTGCGCCGTGCCACCTGCTCCCCACTCTGTCGCTGACGCGACATCTCTCCCCGGCCGGGGAGAGTCTGTCCAAGGGGACGGCGTGCGCCCTCTCAGTCAAGCCCTATCGGGCTTGCCAGCTCTCCCAAAGGGAGAGCCAAGAGCACTGCCGGAAACTTTCTCATTACACTAAAACTTTAGCAACGAGCCTTACGGCTTGGCTCTCCCTTTGGGAGAGCTGGCGCGGGAGCGCCTGAGAGGGCGAAACTGGCGCGCAAACTCCCTCAGTCACGGCTTACGCCGTGACAGCTCCCTCTGGGAGGGAGCCTCTGGCGTGCCCGGGAACTTTGCACTTTAGCCAGAAACCTTGCCGCCATGCCAAAGGCCCCATCCTAGAGGGGGCTGTCGAGCGCAGCGAGACTGGGGGAGTTTTTCCAGCACCCCCTTCCGTCACGGCTTGGGGAAATTTGCCGGGCGCAAAAAAGCAGCGCAGAAACGCCCGTGGGTGCTTCTGCGCTGCCAATATGATGATGCTTTTGCGGGGATTACTTCAGCTTGCTCTTAGCCTTCATGCGCTGGTCGTGGTTCAAAATCTGCTTGCGGATGCGCAGATTCTCCGGGGTGACTTCCAGCAGCTCGTCCTGTGCCAGGAACTCCAGACAGCCCTCCAGGCTCAGCTTGCTGACCGGGATCAGGCGCAGTGCGTCGTCAGAGCCGGAAGCGCGGGTGTTGGTCAGGTGCTTGGTCTTGCAGACGTTCACGTCCACATCCTCGCCGGAAGCGGTGTAGCCGATGACCATGCCCTCGTACACCTTCTCGCCGGCATTGACAAGCAGGGTGCCGCGCTGCTGGGCGTTGTACAGACCGTAGGTGACGGCATCGCCGGTCTCAAAGCTGACCAGAGAACCGGTGGAGCGGTTGGCGATCATGCCAGCCCAGACATCGTAGCCGTCAAAGATCTGGTTGATGATGCCCTCGCCGTGGGTATCGGTCAGGAACTGGTTGCGGTAGCCGAACAGGCCGCGGCTAGGCATACGGAACTCCAGACGGACACGGTCGGTGCCCAGAGACTCGATCTGCTGCAGCAGAGCCTTGCGCTGACCCAGACCGGTCATGACAGCGCCCTGATACTGGGTGGGCACGTCGATGACAACGTGCTCCATGGGCTCGTAGGTCTTGCCGTCGATGACCTTGGTCAGAACGTGCGGGG